>JAKAZJ010000039.1 GCA_021826565.1 Pseudomonadota bacterium
ACCGGCCCGGCCACGGTCAGGCTGCCGCCCCGTGCCTCGGCCAGCAGCAACGATCCAGCGCTGACGATGAACCCGCCCAGCGTGCCGATCGTGTTGGCGGTGCTGAGCAGGCTGACGTTGCCCACCACGGTACCCATCGCGGTCAGGGTGCCGACATTCAGCGCGGTGGGGTTCACGGCCTCGGTCACGCCCCCGCCCGTGGTCGCGAGGGCCAGCGTCCCGGCCGTGCCCGTGCTGACTATGCCGGCCAGCGCGATTCCGCCGGTTCCCGCGCTCAGCGATATGTTGTTGGCCGCGATCGGCCCGGTCACGGCCAGCGATCCGGAATCGTGCAGGACCAGATCCCCGCCGCTGACCGCGACCGAGCCGATTGCGGCGATCGCATTCCCGGTGCCGACCAGCGAAGCACCGCCGCCGATCCCGTGGGCGCTTTGCAGCGCGCCGGTCGCGATGGCCCCGGCGCTGCTCTGCGCGACCCCGCCGCTACTGGCGCTAAGGTCGAGCAGAGTGTTGGCGTCGATGACCGCATTGTTCAGCTGGATCCCGCCGCCAGTGCCGGCTTGCAGGATCACCGTCGACGCAATCAGGGTCGCCGCCGCGCCGGCGCCGGTGCCGAGCGCGAGCGATCCCACCGCCCCGACCGTTCCGGCCGGGAAGGCGATGCCCGCGCCGAGCGAGAGAGTGCCGCCCGCCTGCACCGATACGCCGGCATCGACCAGAAGATTGCCGCCCGACTGCATGGTGAGGTTGTTGGCGATCGAGAATCCGCCCTGCACATCGATCAGGGTAGTGGCTTGCAGCAACACATTCGCGGTTGCGCCAACGGCGATGATCGCCCCGGTCGAGACGCTGTCGGTCGAAGTCACGCTGTTAGTGCCATAGACGATCGAGCCGGACAGGGTCAGCGAACCATCCAGATTCGCCGCTCCGCTGTTCCCGGCGACGATATCGAGCGTCCCCGGGTCCAGCAGCAAGGTCCCGAGCCCGCCATGCACCGCGCCGAGATTGACGCTGCCGTCGAACCCCAGCGTGTTCCCCGACACCTCCACGAACCCGCCATTACCGCCCGCCGGCCCACCCGCGGCGTCGATTTCACCCGACATCACGGTGGCGTCCGCGGCCAGCACCGTCACCCGCCCGCCATTGCCGGTCCCGGTCGCGTTCGCCGCGATCGTCGCCCCGCGCGCGATGATCACGTTGCGCGACAGCACAAGCGGCGTCACCGAGGGCCCGCCCGCCGCCCGCGCCAGATCCGTCCCCACCGCGATGGTCCCGCCGCCCGCCGCGCCGGACGCATCGATCCGCGCCGCCGACGTCACCACCACATCGCCCCCGGACGCCGCGACCTCGATCGCGCCGCCCGTGGTTCCGGGCGCCGTCCCTTCCGCCAGCAGCGCGCCCGCCACCACGATCGACCCGCCGATGCCGCTCAGCACCACCTGTCCGGTCTGGCCCGCCGCCGTGGTCGGCGCCGCGATCGTGCCGCCGGCCGCGATCAGCCCCTGCACCAGCCCCGCCGCCGCGCGCGCGGTCAGCACGATCCGCCCGCCCGCGGCCAGGATCGTGCCGGTGTTGGTCACCAGCGCCGGACCGTGCGGCGTTGCGCGCACCGCGCCGGTCACGTCGATGGAAACCAGGCCGTCGCCATACAGGTCCAGAACGAACCGGGTGGCCCCGGCCAGCACCACCTGGCCCAGCCGCGCCTCGATCACGCCGGAATTGACCACCGATGGCGCGACCAGCGCCGCGATCCCGGCATCGGCGACGGTGATGTGGCCCTGGTTGACGATCTGCGCCCCGGGCGCGGCCGGCTGGTCGAACACCATGTGCCCGGCCATGAAATTCTTGGTCGTGATCCCGGCCGCGGTCGCCATGAACCCGGCGGTGTTGACCTGCGCGCCCTTGGTGAAGGTGATCCCGTCCTGGTTCTCCAGGATCACCTGGCCGTTGGCGGTGATCCGCCCGGCGATCTGCGAGGGGTTCGGGCCGGTCACCCGGTTCAGCGCCACCGCCGCCGCGTTCGGCTGCTGGAAATTCACCGCTTGCTGCGCGCCGACATCGAAGCTCTGCCAGTTGATCGCCGCGCGCTGGGTGGTCTGGTCGATCGTGGTCGTGGTCGGGCTGCGGGAAATCGACGCCGCCCCGCCCACCACGATCCCGCCGGTCGGGGCCGCGTTGGGGGCAGGCTGGGCCGCGGCGGGGAGCGTAAACACCAGCAGCCCGACCGCGTGCAACGCGGTGGTCAGGTAAAGGCACCGACGCCAATACCAACCTCCGGCATAGCCGGCCGGCCGGTCCAAATCTTGAGGCATTCCCCGAACCGCTTGCTTTGCTAGTGTCGCAGTATCGGATTAAATCCTGCTCAGATGCAATGACGATCCGGTGATCCGCCGAATGAGATGCTTTCGCCGCCGCCCATGCGCTGCGGCTGCGACGATTCCGCTCAGCCAGGTTGAGGCCGGTGGGCGGGCGCACTGACCCGAACCCGATTGCGCATGCGGAAATCCGCGCGCCGGCCGGCGCGTCCGCCAGGTTGGTCGGCAATCCTGGTCGCTTGGGGGGTTTACGTCCCCCTCGCCATCCGCTAAATGCCCGCCCTTCCTTCGGAACGCGGGAGATGCGTCGCCGTCCGTCCCATCCCGGGCCGGTCGTGGCGCATCGGTGGCACCGCGGTCCTTTGTCGTTTACCCCCCGGCCCCGCTCGGCCGCTTCGGACAGGGATCCCATGGCGAAGAAGATCGTCGGCTATATCAAGCTGCAAATCCCCGCGGGCAAGGCGAATCCGTCGCCGCCCGTCGGCCCCGCGCTGGGCCAGCGCGGCCTGAACATCATGAACTTCGTCAAGGAGTTCAACGCGGTCACCCAGAACATGGAACCGGGGATGCCGGTGCCGGTGGTGATCACCGCCTATGGCGACCGCAGCTTCAGCTTCATCACCAAGACCCCGCCGAACAGCTATTTCCTGAAAAAGGCGGCCGGGATCACCAAGGGCACCACCACCCCCGGCAAGGGCGGCCCGATCGGCCAGGTGACCACCGCGCAGCTGCGCGAGATCGCCGCCCAGAAGATGAAGGACATGAACGCGACCGATGTGGACGCGGCGGTGCGGATGCTGGCCGGCTCTGCCCGCTCGATGGGTCTCGCCGTGGTGGAGGGCTGAACCATGGCCAAGGACAAACGCATCGCCCGTGCCCGCGCCGGGGTAGACACCGCCCGCATTTATCCGCTGCCCGAGGCAGTCGCGCTCGCCAAGCGCAACGCCACCGCGAAATTCGACGAAACCATTGAATTGTCGATGAATCTCGGCATCGATCCGCGTCACGCGGACCAGATGGTCCGGGGCCTGATCTCGCTGCCGCACGGCACCGGCAAGACGGTGCGCGTCGGCGTGTTCGCGCGCGGCCCGAAGGCCGAGGAAGCGCTCGCCGCCGGCGCCGACGTGGTGGGGGCGGAAGATCTGGCGGAGAAGATCCAAGGCGGGGAAATCGCGTTCGACCGCTGCATCGCCACCCCGGACATGATGGGCGTGGTCGGGCGCCTGGGTAAGATCCTCGGCCCGCGCGGGCTGATGCCGAATCCGCGCCTGGGCACCGTGACCATGGACGTGAAGGGTGCCGTGTCCGCCGCCAAGGGCGGGCAGGTGGAGTTCCGCGCCGAGAAGGCCGGGATCATCCATGCCGGGATCGGCAAGGCCAGCTTCGATGAGGCCAAGCTGCTGGAAAACGCCCGGGCGCTGGCCGATGCGGTGATGAAGGCCAAGCCGACCGGGGCGAAGGGCACCTATGTGAAAGGCGCGGCGCTGAGTTCCACCATGGGGCCGGGCCTCAAGCTGGAGATCGCCAGCCTCACCGCGTAACCGAATACGCCGCCGCCGGGCGCAACCCGGGGGTGGCGGGCAGGGGGGCAACCCCCGCAACCTGTCAGAGACCGCACGTCCCCCAACGGGCAGTACCCGGGGGGTTAATGGGCTTCGGCCCGCGCGCGAAAGACGGGGAAGCCGGGCACCACCCGGCGGTTCCGACTTTGCTCGACAGGCGAACCGGGTCGCAAGACCCATGGGCAACCGGCCCGGCGCGGTCCATACGCGCCTGGCCTGACGGACGGAGAGAGAATGGACCGCACTCAGAAGCGGGATTTCGTCGCCGGCCTGGCTCAGGTGTTCGCCGAGACGTCGATGGTCGTGGTCACCCGCAATCAGGGTCTGACCGTGGCCGAAGCGACCGATCTGCGGCGCCGGATGCGAGCGGCCGGGGTCACCTTCAAGGTGACCAAGAACCGGCTGGCCGCGTTGGCTCTGGAGGGCACGTCCTTCCAGACGATCCGCCCGCTGCTCAAGGGACCCACCGCTTTGGCCTGGGCACGAGACCCGGTCGCGGTGGCCAAGGCAGCGGTGGATTACGCCAAGGCCAACGACAAGCTGGTGATCGTGGGCGGTGCGCTCGGCGCACGGTCCCTCGATGCCGAGGGGGTGAGGGCGCTGGCCGCTCTGCCCAGCCTCGATCAGCTGCGCGCGGGGCTGGTGGGGATGATCTCCACCCCGGCCACGCGCATCGCCGGTGTCCTGGCCGCGCCCGCGGGCCAGGTGGCGCGCGTGATCGGCGCCTACGCGACCAAGGAAGATCAGGCCGAAGCGGCGTGACCGCGGCGGACTTGTCTGGAACCCAACAAGGTATAGATTAGGAAGACGACGAAAATGGCAGACCTGCAGAAACTGGTGGACGAGCTGTCCGCGCTGACCGTGCTGGAAGCGGCCGAGCTGTCCAAGTTGCTCGAAGAGAAGTGGGGCGTGTCCGCCGCCGCGCCGGTGGCCGCCGCTGCCGCCGCGCCGGCCGCCGCTGCCGCCGCCCCGGTCGAGGAGCAGACCGAGTTCACCGTGATCCTGGCCGCGGCTGGCGACAAGAAGATCAACGTCATCAAGGAAGTGCGCACCATCACCGGACTTGGCCTGAAGGAAGCCAAGGACCTGGTCGAAGGCGCGCCCAAGCCGGTGAAGGAAGCCGTGAACAAGGACGAAGCCGCCAAGATCCGCAAGATGCTGGAAGAGGCGGGCGCGAAGGTGGAGGTCAAGTAGGCCTCCACGAACCAAATCGACGCCGCTGGCCCCGCCGGGTCGGCGGCGTCTTCGACCGGGTAAGGCCGCAAGGCCGACACGGGCGGGAACCACTGCGTTCCCGCCCGTGACCCCGTTTCCGGCGGGCACGACCCAAGCGGGCAGGGACGATGGCCCGCGGACGACCATGGCGCAGAGGATAGCTGATGAACGCGATTTCCGGTTCGGTAACCAGGCACAAGCGCATCCGTCGCAGTTTCGGGCGGATCTCCGAGACGACGCCGATGCCCAACCTGATCGACGTGCAGCGCGCCAGCTACGAGGCGTTCCTGCAGATGACCACGCGCCCCGACAACCGCACCGTCACCGGGTTGCAGGAAGTGTTCCGCGCGGTGTTCCCGATCGACGATTTTGCCGGCCGCGGCCGGCTGGAGTTCGTCGATTACGAGCTCGAAGAGCCGAAATACGACGTCGAGGAATGCATCCAGCGCGGCATGACCTTCGCCGCGCCGCTGAAGGTGACGCTGCGCCTGATCGTGTGGGATGTCGATGAAGACACCGGCGCGCGGTCGATCCGCGACATCAAGGAACAGCCCGTCTATATGGGCGACATGCCGTTGATGACCGATAACGGCACGTTCGTGATCAACGGGACCGAGCGGGTTATTGTTTCGCAGATGCACCGCTCCCCGGGCGTGTTCTTCGATCACGACAAGGGCAAGACGCATTCTTCCGGCAAGTTCCTGTTCGCCGCGCGGGTGATCCCGTATCGCGGCTCGTGGCTGGATTTCGAGTTCGACAGCAAGGACATCCTGTATGTCCGCATCGATCGCAAGCGCAAACTGCCGGTCACGACGCTGCTGTACGCGCTGGATTCCGCGGCCACAACCGAGCTGCGCGCCGCCCGCGCCGCCAAGAACGAGACCATGGAGACAGCCGAAATCCGCGGCATGGATGACGAGGAGATCCTGTCCTATTTCTACGGCCAGGTGGTGTTCGACCGCACCGCCAAGGGCTGGGCGCGGCCGTTCGACCCGGAGGCGTTCCGCGGCATCAAGCTGCTGGAACCGCTGATCGACGCCGCGACCGGCGAAGTGGTGGCGGAAGCCGAAGCCAAGCTGAACGCCCGCCAGGCACGCAAGATTGCCGAGACCACCAAGGAAGTGCTGATCGGCCGCGCCGATCTGCTGGGCCGCTTCGTCGCGGTCGATCTGGTGAACGCCGAGACCGGCGAAATCTACGCCGAATCCGGGGAAGAACTGACCGAGCCGCGGCTGGCCGCGCTGGAAGACGCCGGCGTGACCTCGCTGCCGACCCTGGCCGTGGATCAGGCCAACGGGCCGTGGATTCGCAACACCCTGACGGTGGACAAGAACGGCAACCGCGACGATGCGCTGATCGACATCTACCGCGTCATGCGCCCGGGTGAGCCGCCGACGCCGGAGACCGCCGAGACGTTGTTCCGCGGCCTGTTCTTCGATGCCGCGCGCTACGACCTGTCGGCCGTGGGACGGGTGAAGATGAACATGCGGCTGGGGATCGATCTGGCGGCGGTGGCGGACGGGGTCCGCACGCTCCGCAAGGACGATCTGCTGCGTACGGTGAAGACGCTGGTCGAGCTGAAGGACGGGCGCGGTCAGATCGACGATATCGACAATCTTGGCAACCGGCGGGTTCGTTCCGTCGGCGAGCTGATGGAGAATCAGTATCGCATCGGTCTGCTGCGCATGGAGCGCGCGATCCGCGAACGCATGGGGTCGGTCGATATCGACACCGTGATGCCGCATGATCTGATCAACGCCAAGCCGGCCGCGGCTTCGGTGCGGGAGTTCTTCGGCTCCTCGCAGCTGTCGCAGTTCATGGACCAGACCAATCCGCTCAGCGAGGTGACGCATAAGCGCCGCCTGTCCGCGCTGGGGCCGGGCGGTCTGACCCGTGAGCGCGCCGGCTTCGAGGTGCGCGACGTGCACCCCACGCATTACGGCCGCATCTGCCCGATCGAAACGCCGGAAGGGCCGAATATCGGCCTGATCAACTCGCTGGCGACCTACGCCAAGGTGAACAAATACGGGTTCATCGAGACGCCGTACATGCTGGTGAAGGACGGGGTGGTGCAGCCGGGCGCGCGCTATCTTTCCGCGATGGAGGAGGAACGCCTGGTGGTGGCGCAGGCGGACGCGAAGATGGACGCGGACGGGCGCTTCACCGACGAACTGGTATCGGTCCGCCGGCAGGGGGACTTCCGGCTGGTGAAGCCCGGTGACGTGACCGCGATCGACGTCTCGCCCAAGCAGTTGGTCTCGGTCGCTGCCGCGCTGATCCCCTTCCTTGAGAACGATGACGCCAACCGCGCGCTGATGGGATCGAACATGCAGCGCCAGGCGGTGCCGCTGATCCAGGCCGACGCGCCGCTGGTCGGCACCGGCATGGAGGAAGCGGTGGCGCGGGATTCGGGCGCCACCATCGTCGCGCGGCGTCCGGGGATCGTCGATCAGATCGACGGTGCGCGCGTCGTCGTGCGCGCGACCAATGAGGACGGCACCACCAAGGGCGTGGATATCTATCGGCTGCGCAAGTTCATGCGCTCCAACCAATCGACCTGCATCAACCAGCGCCCGCTGGTGAAGGTGGGGGATCGGATCAACGATGGAGAGATTATCGCCGACGGTCCTTCGACCGAGTTCGGCGAACTGGCGCTGGGGCGGAATGCGCTGTGCGCGTTCATGCCGTGGAACGGGTATAATTTCGAGGACTCCATCCTCATCAGCGAACGCATCGCGCGCGACGACGTGTTCACCTCGATCCATATCGAGGAGTTCGAGGTCATGGCGCGCGATACCAAGCTCGGCCAGGAGGAGATCACCCGCGATATTCCGAACGTGGGTGAGGAAGCGCTGAAGAACCTGGACGAAGCCGGCATCGTCTATATCGGCGCCGAGGTGAATCCGGGCGACATCCTGGTGGGCAAGGTCACGCCCAAGGGCGAAAGCCCGATGACACCGGAAGAAAAACTGCTGCGCGCGATCTTCGGGGAGAAGGCGTCGGACGTGCGCGACACGTCGCTGAAACTGCCGCCCGGCGTCACCGGCACGGTGGTCGATGTGCGCGTGTTCTCCCGTCGCGGCGTCGACAAGGACGAGCGCGCGATGGCGATCGAACGCTCCGAGATCGAACGTCTGGCCAAGGATCGCGACGACGAGAAGGCGATCCAGGAGCGGTCGTTCCTGAACCGGCTGCGGGAGAAGCTGCTGGACCGCAAGGCCGCCGGCGGGTTCAAGGGCATCAAGGCCGGCAGCACGCTGACCCCGGAGATCCTGGCCGAGCACCCGCGTGGTTCCTGGCGCCATATCGGCGTGCAGGACGACGCGGTGATGGCCGAGATCGAAACCCTGAAGCGCGAATACGATGCCGCGGTGGCGAAGCTGCAAGCGCGTTTCGACGGCAAGGTGGAAAAGCTCCAGCGCGGCGATGAGATGCCGCCCGGCGTGATGAAGATGGTCAAAGTGTTCATCGCGGTGAAGCGCAAGCTGCAACCCGGCGACAAGATGGCCGGACGGCATGGCAACAAGGGCGTCGTCTCGCGCGTGGTGCCGGTGGAGGACATGCCGTTCCTGGAAGACGGCACTTCGGTCGATCTGGTGCTGAACCCGCTGGGCGTGCCGAGCCGGATGAATGTCGGGCAGATCCTGGAGACGCATCTGGGCTGGGCCTGCGCCAGCCTGGGCAAGCAGATCGGCGCGTTGGTCGATCACTACCAGCGCACCGGGCAGAAGCGCCAGGAACTGCTGGACAAGCTACGCGACGTCTATGGCGAAGCGCTGTACCGCGCCGAGATCGCCGAGCTGCCGACCGAGCAGCTGGTGGAACTGGCCGGCAACCTGAAAAAGGGCGTGCCGATCGCCACCCCGGTGTTCGACGGCGCGCGCATGTCCGATATCGAGGCGATGCTGACCAAGGCCGGGCTGAATACCTCGGGCCAGGTGGTGTTGACCGACGGTCGCACCGGCGAGCCGTTCGAGCGCAAGGTGACGGTCGGCTACATCTACATGCTGAAACTGCATCACCTGGTGGACGACAAGATCCACGCCCGCTCGATCGGCCCGTACAGCCTGGTGACCCAGCAGCCGCTGGGGGGCAAGGCGCAGTTCGGTGGCCAGCGTTTCGGTGAGATGGAAGTCTGGGCGCTGGAAGCCTACGGCGCCGCCTACACCTTGCAGGAAATGCTGACGGTGAAGTCCGATGACGTCTCGGGCCGCACCAAGGTGTACGAAGCCATCGTGCGCGAGCAGGACAATTTCGAGGCCGGCATCCCCGAGAGCTTCAACGTGCTGACGAAGGAGTTGAAATCTCTCGGGTTGAACGTCGAACTGGACAACCGGGCGGCTTAGGCTGCCCGGACTTCCCCCCCGCCGTTGGGACAGGAACACGCATGAGCGACCTGATGAAGATCCTTGGCCAGACCGGCCAGGCGATGACCTTCGACCAGATCAAGATCCAGATGGCCAGCCCGGAGCAGATCCGCAGCTGGTCCTATGGCGAGATCAAGAAGCCCGAGACCATCAACTACCGCACCTTCAAGCCGGAGCGGGACGGGCTGTTCTGCGCCCGCATCTTCGGCCCGATCAAGGACTACGAGTGCCTGTGCGGCAAGTACAAGCGG
>JAKAZJ010000040.1:0-3772 GCA_021826565.1 Pseudomonadota bacterium
GGTTTCGGCGTCCAGCGGCGTTTCCGCGTTGGCGCGCACGCCAAGCCGGCGAACCTTGTCGGCCCAGCCCATCAGGGTGCCGAAATCGCCCGACATGGCCGGTTCGATCATCGCCACGGAGCCGGCGAACACCTCACCGGTGGCGCCGTCGATGGTGATGATTTCGCCCGCCCGCACTTGCTTGTTGCCGGTACGTAAGATTTGCGCGTTGTAATCCACGGTGATTCCACCGGCACCGGCGACACAGGGTCGGCCCATGCCGCGCGCCACCACCGCGGCGTGGCTGGTCATGCCGCCGCGGGTGGTCACGATGCCGCGCGCGGCGTGCATCCCATGGATGTCCTCGGGGCTGGTCTCGATACGAACCAGGATCACGGACTCGCCCTTGCCGGCGCGGGATTCGGCTTCGTCGGCATTGAACACCACGGCCCCGCAGGCGGCACCCGGGCTGGCCGGCAGGCCCTTGGCCAGCAGCGACCGCGCCGCCTTCGGGTCCAGTGTGGGGTGCAGCAACTGATCCAGCGAGGCCGGGTTGACGCGGCGCACCGCCTCGCGCTGGTCGATCAGGCCTTCCTGCGCCATCTCGACCGCGATACGCAGGCTGGCCGCAGCGGTACGTTTCCCATTTCGAGTCTGCAACATGAACAACTGGCCCTGCTGCACCGTGAATTCGATGTCCTGCATGTCGCGATAATGCGCTTCCAGCCTGGCACGCACGGCCATCAGCGCCGCATAAGCCGCGGGCATGGCAAGTTCCATCGGCGTTTCTTCGGGGCGGGCGCGGGTTGCCGAGAGCGGCTGCGGGGTGCGGGTGCCGGCCACCACGTCCTCACCCTGTGCGTTGACCAGGTATTCGCCGTAGAACATGTTCTCCCCGGTCGAGGGATCGCGTGTGAAACACACACCCGTGGCGCAATCTTCGCCCATGTTGCCGAACACCATAGCTTGCACGTTCACCGCGGTGCCCCACCCGGCCGGGATCTCGTGCAGCTTGCGGTAGGTCACCGCGCGCGGGTTCATCCAGCTGCCGAACACGGCGCCGATCGCGCCCCATAGCTGCTCCGTTGGGTCCTGCGGGAACGGCTTGCCGGTTTCTTCCTCGATCATATCCTTGTAGCCGGCGACCACGCGATGCCAGTCCTGGGCGGTAAGCGCGGTATCCTCGGTCACGTCGGCGTCCAGCTTGACGTGTTCGATGATCTCCTCGAACCGGTGGTGATCGACGCCGAGCACCACCGAGCCGTACATCTGGATGAAGCGGCGGTAGCTGTCCCAGGCGAAGCGCGCGTCGTTGGCAAGCGTGGTCAGCCCGGCCACCGTGGCATCGTTCAGCCCGAGATTCAGCACCGTGTCCATCATTCCAGGCATGGACACGCGCGCGCCGGAGCGGACCGAGACCAGCAGCGGCTTGTGCTGATCGCCGAAGCGGCGATCGACAGCTTGTTCCACGCGCGTGAGCGCGGCGCGGAGCTGGGCCTCCAGCTCCGGCGGATAGGCGCGGCCGGCGTCGTAGAAGGCCGTGCAGACCTCGGTGGTCAGGGTGAACCCGGGCGGGACGGGCAGATCGATCGAGGCCATCTCGGCCAGGTTGGCACCCTTGCCGCCGAGCAGGTCACGCATCGCGGCGCTGCCCTCGTTTTGGCCGGCGCCGAAGCTGTATACCCATTGATGGGTCATGGCGGGGGGACCTCGTTTCAGCCTTCGATCTGGGAGAAGTCGGCGACCTGATGCATCAGATCGCGCACATGTGCGAGCAATGCCAGGCGATTGCGGCGCAATTCGGGTTCGGGCGCGTTCACGGTGACGTGGGCGAAGAACGCATCGAGCGGCGCACGGAGTCGCGCCATGGCCGCCATCGCGTCGGTGAATCGTTCCGTCGCGAGGAATTCCTCGATCGAGGTCCCCAGCGTCTTGGACGCGTCCCACAGGGCGCGTTCGGCGCCCGCGCCCAGCAGATCGGGATCGACGCAAGCGGCTTGGGTGCCGTCCTTCTGGGTTTCGATGCGCAGGATGTTGGCGGCCCGGCGATAGGCGATAAGCAAGTTGGCGCCATCCTCGGTCGCGAGCAGTCCCGCAACCGCCTCCGTCCGCTGCAAGAGGCGTTGGATATCACCATCATGATCCAACTCGTTTCCGAGAACAGCGTTTAAAACGTCGTAGCGGTCGCCCCCACTACGCAGCAGGACGCGCAAGCGCTCGAGGACAAAGGACAAGGCTTCGGACGACCGTGAGTGGCTGGTGGAAACCGCCCGCGGTCCCGATCTCGACCGGCTCACCAACCCTGCTTGTCCGGCTTGGACTTGGTGCCCGTCTTGGATCAGATCGCGCAGCGGAAGCCTCAGTCGATTCTCGCGGATAATGCGGATAATACCAAGAGCGGCGCGGCGCAGCGCGTAGGGATCGCCGGAGCCGCTCGGCTTCTCGCCGATGGCGAAGAACTCGACCAGCTGGTCGATTTTGTCGGCCAGCGCCAGGGCAATGGAGACCGGGGCCGCTGGCGCGGCCTCGTTCGGGCCGCGCGGTGCGTAATGATCGCGGATGGCGTCCGCGACCGCGGCCGGCTCGCCGTCATGCAGCGCGTAATAACGTCCCATCACGCCTTGCAGTTCCGGGAATTCGCCGACCATGCCGGTGGTGAGATCGGCCTTGGCCAGCATCGCCGCCCGCTCCGCCAGCGCCGGATCAGCCTCTACCAGTGGCGCGATCCGCCGTGCCAGGGCACCGAGCCGCCGCACCCGGTCGCCCTGGCTGCCCAGCTTCGCGTGGAACGTGATCGCGTCCAGCGCCGCCACGCGGCTTTCCAGCGTGACCTTGCGGTCCAGGTCCCAGAAATGCCGCGCATCCGCGAACCGCGCCCGCAGCACCCGTTCGTTGCCGGCGACGATCGCGGCGCCGCCATCCTCGGCCTCGATATTTGCGGCAAAGCCGAACCAGGGTGCGGCGCCGCCGGCCGCGTCGCGTAGCGCGAAATACCGCTGGTTGACGCGCATCGACACCTGCATCACCTCGGGCGGCAAATCCATGAACGCCGTGTCGATCCGCCCCAGCAACGGCACCGGCCACTCCACCAGCCCCGCCACCTCGTCCAGCAGTCCCGGATCATCGACCACGCTCAACCCGCGCGCCGCCGCCTGCGCCGCCAACCCCGAGGCGATCCGTTCCCGCCGCTCGGCCGCGTCCACCAGCACACGCCGCTCCGCCAACTGCCCCGCCCAGTCCGCGCAGGACGAAACCGTGAACACCCCCGGCGCATGGAACCGGTGGCCCTCGGTCAGATCGCCCGAGGCCAGCCCGTGGGCGTCATCGTCGCCCTCGCGCAGGTCGAACGGAACCACCACGCCGTCGAGCAGGCAGACGATCCGACGCAGCGGACGGACCCAGGTAAAGAGGCTGCTCCCACCCCAGCGCATCGACTTGGGCCAAGGAAACCGGCGCAGGATCTCCGGCAGCTTCGCGGCGATCGGCGCGGCGGCCGGAGCCTCCTCGCTCGATGTCTCAAGCACGTAATAGTCGCCCTCGACCCGCAATTGCTCGCGCCGGGCGCCGTGTTTGCGCAGGAAGCCGAGAACGGCCGCTTCGGGTGAGGCAACACGCGGTCCGCGTTGCGCGGTATGGACGGCGAGCACCCTATCCTGAACTTTCGCACGCAGAGCAATCCGGCGCGGGCCGTAAAATATCTTGCTCTCTTTGTGCCACGAGGACGGGATGATCTCGGACAACCGCCCATGGACAAGTTCGAGCAGCGCCGACGCGGCCGTCGCCTGCATGCGCG
>JAKAZJ010000040.1:3782-9654 GCA_021826565.1 Pseudomonadota bacterium
TCCTCGCTGAACAGTTCCAGGAACAACTCCGGCATGGATCAGCCCCGCAACGCCGGTTCGATATCGGTCTGCGCGAAATCGCCGCCCTTGAACAGCAGCGCTTCGCCGGCATCCTTCGCCAGCGCGTAGGCAAAGCAATCGCCGTAGTTCAGCCGCGCCGCGTGGTACCCCCGACCATATTCCCGATAGGCCACCCGCGCGCGATACGCCTGATCGACGCTCACCGGCACAATCTCCATCCCCAGGAACGCCATCAGATCTTCGAAACGCGACGCCACCGCGGGGTCACGCCCATCGACCGCGATCGTCGCCTCGACCCAGTTCGCCGCCGAGATTCTGAGCGCCGGCGCAGCGAGCAACGCGCGGGCGAACCGTTCCTCATCGGCCTCCCTCAACACGACCGCGAGCAGAGCAGAGCTATCGACGATCATCGCGGCACGCCACGCTCGTCATAGAGCCAGCTGTGGTCCGAGCCGGGCAGCGGCGTCGCCATGTGGCGGCGGATATCAGCGGTGATCTCACGCAGCTTGGCCAGCCGCGTCTCGATATCCCGCTCCCGCCGCTCCCGCTCCAGCCGCTCGCGCAGCGCCGCCGTCACCGCCGCGGTGAGGCTTTCCCCGGTCAGCGAGGCGAGCTCGGACGCCAGCCGATACGCCTCCGCGTTCTTGATGTTCAGCTGCACGCCCATCGCACTCTCGGTAGAAACGCCCAAACCGATGGTAGAAATAGGCGCCGGGGCGGCGATTGTCATCCCCCGTCCCCCGCCACCCAGGCCTCGCAGCAGGCTTTCGCCAGCGTCCGCACGCGGCTGATATAGCTCGCCCGTTCAGTCACGCTGATCACGCCGCGCGCATCCAGCAGATTGAACAGGTGGCTCGCCTTGATGCACTGGTCATAGGCGGGCAGCGCCAGGCGGCGCGTCAGCAGCGCGGCGCATTCGGCCTCGGCGTCGGCGAAATGCGCGGTCAGACGACCGGTATCCGCGAACTCGAAGTTGAACGCCGAGAACTCCTGTTCCGCACGCAGGAACACGTCCCCGTAGCTGACGCGCTGATCCCCTTTTGCGCCGTTGAAATCCAGCGCGTACACGTTCTCCACGTCCTGGACATACATCGCCAGGCGTTCCAGCCCGTAGGTCATCTCGAAGCTCGGCAGCACCACCGGAATCCCGCCGACCTGCTGGAAATAGGTGAACTGCCCCACCTCCATCCCGTCGCACCACACTTCCCACCCCAGCCCCCAGGCGCCCAAGGTGGGGCTTTCCCAGTCATCCTCCACGAAGCGGAAATCGTGGCGCAGCGGGTCCAGCCCGATCTCCCGATAGCTTGCCAGCAGCAGCTCCTGCGCGTCGGCCGGAGACGGTTTCATAATAACCTGGAACTGATAGTAGTGCTGCAACCGGTTCGGGTTCTCCCCATACCGCCCGTCGGTCGGCCGGCGTGAGGGCTGCACATACGCCGCCCGCCACGGCTTCGGCCCCAGCGCGCGCAGGGTGGTGGCGGGATGGAACGTGCCCGCGCCCATTTCCATGTCGTAGGGTTGCAGCAGCACGCAGCCCTGCCGGCTCCAGAATCGCTGGAGGCGGAGGATCAGCTCCTGGAAGCTGGGCGCGTCGGGGCGGGGCATCGGGGGCTCAAGACAGGGGGAAAGCGCGGCGGGTAAAGCACCGGCCCGCCGGGCAGGCAAGCGGGCTACCCCGCCGTCGCCTGGATCATCTCGCGCACCCGAGGGTACACCTCCTGCGCCCAGCGCCGGCCGCTGAACACGCCGTAATGCCCGACCCCGGTTTGCAGATGGTGCCGCTTCATGGCGGGCGAGATCCCGGTGCACAGCTCCAGCGCCGCGACCGTCTGGCCGATCGCGCAGATATCGTCCCGCTCCCCCTCCACCGTCAGCAGGGCGGTGCGACGGATCGCGCCGGGGCGCACTTTCTCGCCGCGGAAGGTCAGGCGACCCAGCGGCAGGTCGTGATCCTGGAACACGCGCTGGACCGTTTCCAGGTAGAACTCGGCCGGCAGGTCCATCACCGCGTTGTATTCGTCGTAGAATCCGCGATGCGCCTGCGCGGCGCGCAAATCGTCGCCGACCAGGGCGCGGAAATGCGACAGATGCGCGCCCACATGGCGCTCCAGATTCATCGACAGGAATGCTGCCAGCTGCACGAAGCCCGGATACACATGCCGGAATGCGCCGCGGTAGCGCCAGGGGACCGCGCCGATCAGGTTGTCCTCGAACCACGCAATCGGGCGCCCGGCGGCGAGTTCGTTCACCTTGGTCGGGTTGATCCGCGTGTCGATCGGCCCCGCCATCAGGGTCATGCTGCGTGGCTGCGCCGGATCGCCCGCCTGGGCCAGCAGCGCGACCGCGGCCAGAACCGCGACGGCCGGCTGGCACACCGCCATAATATGCGCGCCCGGTCCGATCATGCGCAGGAAGCGCATGATATGCTCGATGAACTCGTCCATCCCGAATCGGCCCTCGGCCAGCGGCACGTCGCGGGCGTTGTGCCAGTCGGTGATGTAGACGTCGTTGTCCGGCAGCAGCACCTGGACGGTGCCGCGCAGCAGGGTGGCGAAATGCCCCGACATCGGCGCCACCAGCAGGATCGGCGGCTGGCGCGAGGCAGGGGTTTTGCGGAAATGCAGCAACCCGCCGAACGGGGTGCCGTCCACCTCGATTTCCTCCACCGTCGCTTCGCCATTGCCCACGCGGATCTTCTCAATCCCGAATGGTGGGCGTTTGTGGGTCAGGCCGACGCCCGAGAACACATCGAACGCCGCGCGCCATTGCCGCAGCCAGGGGGGCGTGGCGTTGCCCAGTTCCACCGGCCGCATCAGCCCGGCGGCCAGGGCCGCGGCGGTGCGCCACGGTGCCAGCAGATCGGCCTGGGTCTGATAGAGCTGATACAGCATTTGTTCGCGCCCGTTTGGTCCGTGACCGAGGATTTTCCTCCCGGGCCGCCGGCATTGTGGTACATTGCACCGCAGCATCGCAAGCCCAACCGCATCGAAGGGGGTTCCATGGCCGAGGCCCGCCTGCTCATCAGCAGCCGCAACTACTCCTCATGGTCACTGCGCGGCTTCCTGCTTACCCGCCTGGCGGGGTTGGAGGTCACGGTCCAGCAAGTCGATCCCGACGACCCATCGACCAAGGCTGAGCTGCTGCTGCAATCCTCCTCGATCCTGATCCCATGTCTGGTGCATGATGGGGTGCGCGTCTGGGATACTCTGGCGATCGCTGAATATCTCAATGAAATCAATCCGGATGCCGGATTGTTCCCACTCGACCGCGGCGCCCGCGCGCGCTGCCGATCGATCGCGGGGGAGATGCATGCGGGGTTCACGGCGTTGCGCTCTTCGTTGCCGATGAATCTGCGCGGGCGCCGGCCGGGGTTCTCGGTCTGGTCGGGGCCGCGGGCGGATATCGCGCGCATCGTGGAGATCTGGAGCGAGTGTCTGGAGACCTGGGGCGGTCCGTGGCTGTTCGGCCGCCGGCCCTCGGTGGCGGATGCGATGTATGCCCCGGTGGTGACCCGATTCGTCACCTATGACGTGCAGCTGAACGGTGCCGCGGCCGACTACGCCGCGCACGTCGCCGCCTGGCCCGATCTGGTGGAATGGACCGAGGCGGCGATCGCCGAACCCGAGCAGATCGAGGATCTGGAAGTCGAGTTCTGATCAGTCCCAGGGTGTGGGTGGCGGGATCGGGGCGGGGAAGTCCCGCTCCACCGTGCTGAAATCGGCCGGCCCGACTACTTCCAGGTATTCCATGTCCGGCGAGTAGTCGAACAGGTAGTGCACGATCCCCGGACGTTGATGGACGCAGTCGCCGGCGGCGACCAGATGCTCCTGGTCCTCATACATGAAGCGCGCCCAGCCCTTCAGCATCAGCACGATGTGAAAATCGGCGACGTGATGATGCCAACCGGTGCCTTCCTCGGGCGCGCGGGCGGCCTTGACCAGCTGCGCGATGACGCGCCCGCCGGTGGCCTGGGCGACGCCGAGGTCCTTGTACAGAAAGAAATCGCGCAGCCCGTCCTGGCGCCATTCGGTGTCGGCTTGCGTGGTGTGGGCGAACAGATTGACCAGCGGATGATCCAACATGGGCGCGACCTTCGGATCGGGGCCGCAAGGGCGGCCCGGGTTACGGAAGGTGACTGGTGCGTCCTGCCCGGATGGTGCGACGCAGCATGGCATACGGGGGGCGGCGGCGGCAAGTACCGTGACACGCTCCGCGGTCCGGGCTAAGGGTCTCCCCCGCCCGGGCAACCGGGCGCAACCAGGACCAGCCCCCCGCGTGGGGCGCGCGCCACCAAGGGAAAACGAGGCAAGCCATGACGATCAAGGTCGGCGAGACCATCCCCGCCATGAAACTGATGCAGGCAACCGCCGAGGGACCGAAGGAGATCTCCACCGACGAGATTTTCAAGGGCAAGAAAGTGGTGCTGTTCGCCGTGCCGGGCGCCTTCACCCCCACCTGCTCGGCGCGCCACCTGCCGGGCTTCGTCCAGAACAGCGACGCGTTGCATGCCAAAGGCGCGGACACCGTCGCCTGCATCTCGGTCAACGATGCGTTCGTGATGGGCGCGTGGGGCAAGGACCAGGGCACCGACGGCAAGGTCCTGATGCTGGCGGATGGCTCGGCGGCATTCGCCAAGGCGCTGGGCCTGGAGTTGGACCTGATGGGCCGCGGCATGGGCGTGCGCAGCCAGCGCTACGCGCTGATCGCCGAGGACGGCAAGGTCACCCATCTGGCGGTGGAACCGCCGGGCGGGTTCGAGGTGAGCAAGGCGGAAGCGATCCTCGCCGCGCTGTGACACCGCGCCCCCGCCGGCGCGAACCGGCGGGGGCGATGAATTTGCGACCGCCGGCCCCGGTTGCGCGCGCGACGTTGTGGTATCTGATGTTGCCGCTGCTGGCGCTGGGTCTGGCCTGGATCATGCCCGCTGCCGCCGCGCGGCCCGTGTTGCATCCGGCCCCCCGTGTCTGCCCCGCCGGCACGCGGCCGATGCGCGTGGTGGAGCTGTTCTTCGGCCGCGCGATCGGCGGTCCGCGCCCGGGCGTGGTCAGCCGCGCGGCTTGGGATCGGTTCGCCGCCGATACGCTGTCCCGCGCGCTCCCCGAGGGATACACCGTGCGCGATTCGCGCGGCGCCTGGCGTGATCCGGCCAGCGGACGAACGGCTCGGGAGGCGACCAAGGACGTGTTGGTCGCGCTGGCGGACCGGCCGGGCGCGCTGGCCCCGGTGCGCTGGGCGATGGCGGTCTATCGGCGGCGGTTCCGCCAACATGCGGTGGGGTTGCTGATAAGTCGGGCATGCGGCGCATTCTGACACCGCCGGTTTCCCCATGAATTTCGGGTTGCCATCTTGGCAATCCGGCACGCCCCCCATTCCATGAGGCGCTGAACCGTCATGGAACCCGTCCCTGTTTCGTGCCGTCTGCCCGCGGTCTTGTACTGACCGCCGCCATTTTCGCCGCGCTTGACCTGGCCGCGCCGGGCGTGCCGCGCCGGGCTTGGCGCGCTGGGCGGTCAGCGGGTCGTAGCGCCCGGTCAGATCACGCCGGGCCAGACCAGAATTGCCTCGGCCGGGATCGCCACCGTCACCGCTTCACCGATCGCGGGCGCGGCGGTGGGCGCCATGACCGCGGTCAGCGCCACCGCGCCCACGGCCACGGTCAGCACGGCCCGGTCGCTCAGGCTGTGGCGTGCCGTGACCACCCCGCCGACGCGGCTTTCCCGCCCGGCGCCACCCAGCGGCCCCGGCGGCAGTAACCGCAATGCGCCGGCCGATACCCCCCAGGGCAGCGTCACGCCCGGCATTGCGGCGGGGGGGGCGGAAAGACGCAGCGTGACCCCGGCCTCCGCCCAGG
>JAKAZJ010000041.1 GCA_021826565.1 Pseudomonadota bacterium
GGCGTCGATCACCGGCAGATTGCGTTCGCGCGCCACGGCTTCCACCCGGCGGGCGACGCCATGGGCGGAGAACACGGTCATCGCCCCGGGCGGCACCTGATCGAGTTCATCGACGAACACGGCGCCGCGGGTGCGCAGGTCCTCCACCACGTGGCGGTTATGGACGATTTCATGGCGGACATAGATCGGCGGGCCGTATTTCTTCAGGGCGCGTTCCACGATCTCGATCGCGCGCTCCACGCCGGCGCAGAAGCCGCGGGGTTGGGCCAGAATCACGCGCATCGGGGTCTCCGCCAGCGGGGCGTCGCCAGGGGGGCGTCGCCAGGGAGGATGGAGCGGTCTGGGCCAAATCTCCGCTGGGCCAAATCTCCAACCGGGTCGCTGGGATATGGCATAGCGACCCTGGCGGGGCAATGCACGGCGGATCACGTCACAGGGGAATTGGGTGAACGATCGGTAGGCTCCCGCCACCGCTCCCGCCGGCGACGAGGTGGGGGGGCCGGGGTTTGTGCCCGCGATTGGCTGCACCGGCCCCGTCACAGATCCTCGATCCGCTCCACCCCGGGCAGCTGCGCCATCGCCTGCAACAGCGCCGGGGTGACGCTGAACCCGCCCGGCAGCGCGAGTTCCACGCTGCGCGCCGGATCGGTGCGGGCCAGCAGGAACACCCGGCCACGCCCGCCGGCGCTGCCCGCCAGCGCGCTCCGGATCGGGTCCAGCGCCGCGGTCTCGGCCAGCCAGACCCGCACGCTGGCCCCGGACGCGGCGGCGGCGCGTTCCAGCGCGGTGATATCCAGCGCCGTCGCGCGCATCTGCTCCCCCTGGGTCTGCAACTCCGCGCTGACCAGGATGTTGCTGCCCGCCACCAGCAGCTCCCGCGCGCCCCCCAGCACCTCGCTGAACACGGTCACCTCGGTGGACCCCGAGGTATCGGTCAGCCGCACGAACGCCATCCGGTTGCCGGCGCGGGTGCTGCGTTCCTTGATCGCCACCACGGTGCCGGCAATCTTGGCCCGCGACGCGCCGGCCTGGGCGCGCGATTCCAGCTCGGCGATCGGCACCGCGCCGATCCGGCGCAGCGCCTGGCGATAGGCGTCCAGCGGATGGGCGGTCAGGTGGAAGCCGACCGCCTCGGCCTCGTAGCCCAGCCGTTCCAGCGACGGCCAGTCCTGCGCATCGGCCAGCCGCAACGGTTCCGGCTCCGCACCGCCGCCGAACAGCCCGATCTGGCCCGAGGACGCCTCGGCCGCGGTCGCCTGGGCGCGGCGCAGGATCGTTTCGGCGCCGCCGAACAACCGGGCGCGGTTCGCCTCCAGCCGGTCGAACGCGCCGGCGCGGATCAGATTTTCAAGCTGCATCCGGTTGAGCTGACGCGGATCGACGCGCGCGGCGAAATCCGCCAGATCGGCGAAATCCCGCCCGTCGCGCGCGCGGGCGAGCGCCTGCATCGCCGCGAATCCCACTTTCTTCACCGCCGCCAGCGCGTAGCGGATCGCCAGCTTGCCGTCCGCCCCGCGCTCCACCGTGAAATCCGCCGTCGAGCGGTTGATGTCAGGCGGCAGGATCGGGATTCCGCTGCGCTCGGCTTCCTGTTTCAGCCCCGCCAGCCGATCGGTATTGGCGATGGCCAGGCTCATGGACGCAGCCAGGAACACTTCCGGATGGTTCGCCTTCAGCCACGCGGTCTGATAGGATACCAGCGCGTAGGCGGCGGCGTGCGACTTGTTGAACCCATAATCGGCGAATTTCGCCATCAGGTCGAACACCTCGTCGGCCTTCTCGCGGCCGATCCCGCGCGCGGTCGCGCCGGTGACGAAGATCGCGCGCTGCGCTTCCATCTCGCTGCGGATTTTCTTGCCCATCGCCCGGCGCAGCAGATCCGCGGCGCCCAGCGAGTACCCCCCCATGCGCTGGGCGATCTGCATCACCTGTTCCTGATACACGATGATGCCGTAGGTCTCGCCCAGGATGTCGGCCAGATCGGGATGCGGCGGCTGCCACGCCTCGCCGTGCTTGCGCCGGCAATAATCGGGGATATTGGCCATCGGCCCCGGGCGATACAGCGCGCCGAGCGCGATCAGGTCCTCGAACCGGTCCGGGTGCATCTGGCGCAGCGCATCGCGCATGCCCTGGCCTTCGAACTGGAACACCCCGCCGGCATCGCCGCGCGCCAGCATCTCGTACGTCCTGGTATCGTCCAGCGGCAGCGCGGCAGGATCGAACGTCACCCCCAGATCGTGCAGAAACGCGCGCGCGCGTTCCAGGATGGTCAGCGTCGTCAGGCCCAGGAAGTCGAATTTCACCAGCCCCGCCTGCTCGACATATTTCATCGAGTATTGCGTGACCAGGAACTCCGACCGCGGATCGCGGTACAGCGGCACCAGCTCGATCAGCGGCCGATCGCCGATCACCACGCCGGCGGCATGGGTGGAGGCGTGGCGATACAGCCCCTCGATCTGCTGCGCCGTCTCCAGCAGGCGGCGGACGGATTCGTCATCGTCGCGCATCTGTTGCAGCCGCGGCTCGCCGGCGACCGCCTGCGCCAGCGTCACCGGCTGGGCGGGATTGTTGGGGATCAGCTCGGCGATCCGGTTGACCTGGCCGAATGGCAGGCCGAGCACCCGGCCCACATCGCGCACCGCGGCGCGCGCTTGCAGCTTGCCGAAGGTGATGATCTGCGCCACCCGATCGGCGCCGTATTCCTGGCGCACGTAGTCGATCACGCGATCGCGCCCCTCCTGGCAGAAATCGATGTCGAAATCAGGCATCGACACGCGCTCGGGGTTCAGGAAGCGTTCGAACAGCAGGTCGAAGCGCAGCGGGTCCAGATCGGTGATGGTCAGCGCCCAGGCCACCAGCGATCCGGCGCCCGAACCGCGCCCCGGCCCGACCGGAATATCCTGCGCTTTCGCCCATTGGATGAAATCGGCGACGATCAGGAAATACCCGGCGAAGCCCATGCGCTGGATCACGCCGAGCTCGTATTCCAGCCGCTCGGCATAGCGCGCGCGCGCGGCCGGGTCGGCGCCGGCAAGCCGGACCGCCAGTCCCTCGGCAGCCATGGCGCGCAGCGTTTCTTCTTCCGTCTGGCCGGGGCGCACCTTGGGGCTGCGCGGCAGCAGCGGCTTGCGGGTCTCGGCCATCACCGCGCAGCGCCGGGCAATCGCCAACGTGTTGTCGCAGGCCTCCGGCAGATCGGCGAACAGCAGACGCATCTCGGGGGCGGGTTTGAACCAGGAAGCGGGGCTGACGCGGCGGCGATCCGGGTCGGCCAGCTGGCGGCCCTCGGCGATACACAGCAGCGCGGCATGCGCCTCGGCCATGTCGGGGGTGGCGAAGTAGCAATCATTGGCGGCGACCAGCGGCAGCGCGCGGCGGTCGGCCAGCGCGATCAGGCCGGGTTCCACGGCGCGGTCGGCTTCGCTGTCGTGCCGGTGCAGCTCGATCGCGCAGCGATCGGGGAAGGCCTCCGCCAGCGCGTCGCTCAGGCGCTCGGCCTCGGCAAGCTGCCCATCCGCCAGCAGCCGCGCCAACGGGCCGGCGGTGCCGCCGGTCAGCAGGATCAGCCCGGCGGCGTGGGCGGCGATGGCCTCCAGCGCCATCTGCGGTTTCAGGCCCGGCTCGGTGTCCAGGAAGCCGCGCGAGGACAGGCGTTGCAGATTGGCGAGACCGGCCGCGTCCTGGGCCAGCAGGACCATCGGATCGGGCGCCAGGCGGGGTGCGTCGGCGCGGGCCAGCGCGATCTGGCAGCCGATGATCGGCTGCACGCCCCGGGCGGCGCAGGCTTGCGAGAACTCCAGCGCGCCGAACAGGTTGGCGGTGTCGGTGATGGCGACCGCGGGCATCCGCGCGCTGGCGGCGAGGGTGGCGATCTTGTCGGGTTTGATCGCGCCCTCGCTGAGCGAATAGGCGGAGTGGACGTGGAGATGGACGAAATCGGCGTGGGGCATGACCCCACCCTAGGCCCGGGCGCCGAGTCGGGGGAGTGCCGCTAGTGTCCCGACGCCGAGATACCGTCCCCACGCGTCGGGCCTCACGCGTCGGGACACTGGCCACTTGCTTTCAGTGGCCTGCTTGACCCTGAAATGGGAAGGCATTTCAGGGGCAGGACACTACGCCGGAATCCGCACCGGCAGTTCCGCGATCCCGCGGATGAAGTTGGAATAGATGCGCCGCGGCTCCCCCAGTACCTCGATGCGCGGGAAGCGCTTCATGATTTCCTCCCACAGCACCGTCAGTTGCAGCTCGGCCAGCCGCGCGCCGACGCAGCGATGGATCCCATACCCGAACGACAAATGCTGCCGCGGCTTGCCGCGATCGATCCGGAACCGGTCCGGCTCCTCCACGTAATCCGGATCGCGATTGGCCGACACGTACCACATCGCCACCTTGTCCCCGGCCCGGATCTTCTGCCCCCCCACTTCGGCATCCGCGATCGCGGTCCGCCGCATATGGATGATCGGCGATTGCCAGCGCACGATCTCCTGCGCCGCCGCCGCCGCCCGCCGCGGGTCGGCGCGCAGTTTCGCCATCTGATCGGGGTTCTGATCCAGCGCCCACAGCCCGCCCGAGATCGAATTGCGCGTGGTATCGTTCCCGCCCACGATCAGCAGCACGATGTTGCCCAGGAACTCCATCGGCCGTTCCAGCTGATCGCGCGTCCCGGCGCCATGCGCCAGCATGGAGATCAGATCCGGCCCAGGCGGCGCCGCGGCGCGTTCGCGGAACAGCGCGCTGAACGTCTCCAGGCAGTCGCGCAGGATGTCCAGCCGCTTTTCCTCGGAATCCACCACCCCGCCGGCGCGCAGATCCATGGTGGCGACGTCCGACCAGAACGGCAGCTTGCGCCGGTCGGCGAACGGGAACCCGAACAACGTCGCCAGCATCCGCGTGGTCAGTTCGATCGAGACCAGATCGACCCAGTTGAACACCTCCCCGCGCGGCAGCCCGTCCAGGATTTCGGCCGCGTGCAGCCGCACCGCCTGCGCCATCTGGCCCAGATTGGTGGGGGTGAACGCCGGTGCCACCACCCGGCGCTGATCGGTGTGCTGCGGCGGGTCCATCGAGATGAAGCTCGGCCGGCGGAAATCGTCGGGCCGGTCGGTGATCGTGATCCCGCCCAGCCGCGCGGCCGAAGAAAATCGCTGGTGATCGTTCTCCACCGCCAGCACATCCGCGGCGCGCGTGATCGACCAGAACGCGCCATACATCCCGGCCGGCTGCCAATGCACCGGCGCGTCGCGGCGCAGCCGGGCGAACCAGGGCTGCCAGGTATCGTGCTGATACAGGGCCGGATCGGAGACATCGATCGCTTCCACGGGCGCCGACCACGGGTCGGTGTCCGGCCCGGCATGAGCCACGGCATCCCCCACGGCATCCATCGCATTCCGCTCCCTGTTTTTCGCCGATCGAGGCTACCGAACGGTAGCGGCCAATGCAACCAGGATCGCGCCGTGCCCGCCGCCATGGTAGAGGCGCAGGGTCAAACAACGGGAGACCGCGATGGCGGCGCATTGGTTGGGCCTTGAGGGTCGGATCGTGGTCGTCACCGGCGCGGGCGGCGGGATCGGGCGGGCGGTCGCGGCGGGCTTCGCCGAAGCGGGCGCGCGCCTGGTGCTGTTGGACGCCGACCGCGCCAGCGCCGAGGCGACCGCCGCCGCCCTGGCCAGCGCCCCGGGTGGACCCGCGCGGGTGCATCGCTGCGATGTTTCCGACCCCGAGGCGGTGGCCGCCGCGGCGGATGCCACGGCCCGCGATCTCGGCCCCTGCGACGTGCTGATCAACAATGCCGGGCTGCTGCGTCCCGGCCCGATCGCCAGCCTCACCCTGGAGGAATGGAACCGGCTGCTATCGGTCAACCTGACCGGATATTTCCTGTGCGCCAAGGCGTTCGGGCGGCAGATGCTGGCGCGGAAATCGGGCGCGATCGTGCATGTCGCCTCGATCGCCGGGCGCCATCCGCAGCCCTGGTCCGGGGCGTATTCCGTCAGCAAGGCGGGGGTGGTGATGCTGGCGCAGCAGCTGGCGCTGGAATGGGGGCCGTCGGGCGTGCGCAGCAACGCGGTCAGTCCCGGCCTGGTACGCACGCCGATGACCGAGGCGTATTATCGCATCCCCGAAGTGGCCGAGAAACGGGCCGAAATCGTGCCGCTGCGCCGGGTCGCCACGCCCGCGGATATCGCGGACGCCGCGCTGTTCCTGGCCAGCCCGCGCGCGGGGTACATCAATGGCGAGGATCTGTGTTGCGATGGCGGCTTCGGGCGGGTGCTGATGGGGATGGTGCCGCGTCCGGGATTCGAGGCGCGGGACCCGTCCGAGGCATGAGCGCGCCGCAGGATCGCGCGGGCTTGCGCGCCAGCGCCGCGGTGCCCCGCAGAATCTGCCGCAGGCGATGAACATCACCGCCCCGCTGCGCCGCCTGGCGCGGCTCAGCCCGGACCGGCCGGCGATCATCCGCGCCGACGCGACGGTGCTGACCTACGCCATGCTGGATCGCGCGATCGACCTTGCCGCCGCGCGCATGGCGGCTTCCGGGCTCGGTCCCGGCGAGCCGGTGGCCCTGCCGATCGCCGGTCCGGACGAATCGCGCGGCCTGATCCTGGCCCTCGCGCTTGCCCGGCGCGGGATCGCCAGCGCCGACGCCGCGCTGCCGGCCCGCCGGCGCATCGTGAACGCACCCACCCCGGACGCCGGCGCGTTCGATTTGAATGCGCTCTGCGCTCCCGCCGCCGGGGTGGTGCCGGAAGCGCCGATCGACCCCGACCCGGCGGTGGTGTTTCGGGTGTTCGCCTCCTCCGGCACGACCGGCACGCCGAAGCCGATCGCGGTCAGCCATGGCCTGATGGGACGGCGCGTGTTCGCCAACATCCTTGCCCCTGGCGGACCCGATCCGTGCGCCCGCATCATCGCGCTCGATCTCGGGATCGTCTGGGGCTTCACGGCGGTGCTGCGTACCCTGTGGCAGGGCGGCACGCTGGTGCTGACCAATCCGCGCGAGGCGAGCGCCGCGATCGCACGCCACAAGGTGCGCACGATCGTCACCTCGCCGATCGGCCTGCGCGCGCTGCTGGACGGATTGCCGCCCGCGGCCGGGCCGTTCCCGCTGCTTGAAACCATCGAGATCGGCGGCAGTCTGGTGCCCGGACCGTTGCGCGATGCCGCGATCGCCCGGTTCTGCCCGGGGCTGGTCAGTCATCTCGGCACGAGCGAGGCGGGCGGCATCGCTTCGGCCCCTATCTCTGCGCTCGGCGACCGGCCCGGCGCGGTCGGGTTCGTCAATCCGGACGTGACGGTCGAGGCGGTGGGTCCCGGCGATCGACCGCTGCCGGCCGGCAGCGAAGGCGTCCTGCGCTTGCGCAGCCCGCTGGCGGTCACGGGATACGCCGGCGCGGCGGCGGGCGCGGTGGCGAGTTTTCGCGATGGCTGGTTCTATTCCGGCGATGTCGGCACCGTCTGGCCGGACGGGATGCTGAGCCTGGCCGGGCGGGAGGGAGACGTGATCAACTGCGCCGGCGTGAAGATCAGCGCCCACGCGGTGGAGGCGGCGTTGCTGGGGCTGCCCGACGTGTCCGACGCGGCGGCGTTCGGCGTGCCGGATCGGCTTGGCCTGGTCCAGCTCTGGGCCGCCATCGTCGCCGCGCGCCCGATCGGGGCGGCGGAGCTGAACGCGTTCTGCGCCGCCCGCCTGCCGGGCCAGGCACCGTGCATGATCCTGCAGATGACCGCGCTGCCGCGCACCGAGACCGGCAAGGTCCGGAAGGACCTGTTGGTCGGCTACGCCCACGCGCAAACGCCGCCGCAGGCGTGATTCCGCCGCCACGCGCTTGCCCGCTCCGCCGATCCGTGCTTTACGCCCCCGCTTCCCTGCCGGGGCGCGGCATCGCCCCGGCTATGCCCGGCATCCTTCCCGAAGGATGCGTGCCCCCGCCGCTGCGGCCGGGGTCGCGGGCCGAACCAGCCGAAGGGAGTGACCATGCCATTATATGAATGCGTGCTGATCGCGCGCAACGACGTCACGCAGCAACAGGTTGAGACGCTGGCCGACGAACTCGGCGTCCAGCTTGAAGCCGATGGCGGCGCCGTCAAGAAGCGCGAATACTGGGGCCTGCGTTCGCTGGCTTACCGGATCAAGAAGAACCGCAAGGGCCATTATCTGCTGCTGGGCCTGGACGCGAAACCCGCGTTCGTGACCGAGATGGAACGCCAGCTGCGCCTGAACGAAGACGTGTTGCGCTTCCTGACCTTGCGGATCGAGGCGATCGACGACGTCCCGTCCGCCATCCTGTCGCGCAAATCCGATGAGCGCGAGCGCAGCTTCCGTGGCCCCCGCGCGCCTTCCCGCTTCGATTCCGGTCGCCGCCGCGGCTATGACGACCGTGAGGAATTCCGTGCCCGCGACGATTCCCGTGAGGGTCCGGCGCTGCTGGGCGACGAGTAAGCGGGCCAGGAGAAACCAACATGTCAGACACCACCGACGTCAATCCCGCCGCCCGCCGCGCCGCCGTGGGCGCGCGCCGTCCGTTCTATCGCCGTCGCAAATCCTGCCCGTTCTCCGGCCCCAACGCGCCGAAGATCGATTACAAGGACGTGCGCCTGCTGTCGCGCTTCCTGTCGGAACGCGGCAAGATCGTCCCGTCGCGGATCACCGCCGTTTCGGCCAAGAAGCAGCGGGAACTGGCGCTTGCGATCAAGCGCGCCCGGTTCCTGGCGCTTCTTCCCTATATCCTGGTCTGAGGAGCGCGCCATGCCCGCCGTGGAACTGATCCTGCTCCAGCGCGTCGAAAGCCTGGGACAGATGGGCGAGATCGTGAAGGTCAAGCCCGGTTATGCCCGCAACTTCCTGCTGCCGCAGCAGAAGGCGATCCGTGCCAGCAAGGCGAACCGGGAACGGTTCGAGCAGCAGCGCGCCCAGCTGGAAGCGCAGAACATCAAACGCCGCGACGAAGCCGAGCGCGTCGCCGAGCGCGTCGGCGGCCTGTCGGTGGTCGTGATCCGCCAGGCCGGCGAGTCCGGCAGCCTGTACGGCTCGGTCTCGGCGCGCGACATCGCCGAGGCCACCACCGCCGCCGGCCTGTCCGTGACCCGCGACCAGGTGATCCTGTCGCACCCGATCAAGTCGCTGGGTCTCGCGCCGGTGCGGGTGATCCTGCATCCGGAGGTGTCGATCCGCGTCACGGTCAACGTCGCCCGCAGCGCCGAGGAAGCCGAACGCCAGTCGCGCGGCGAACGGGTCGGCCGGGAAGCGGAAGCGGATGAGCAGCCGGAGGTGGATCAGGCGGCGATGTTCGAGGCCGAGATCGAGGCCGAACTCCCGTCCGCCTGACGCGCGCCGGGGTGGGTCCGGAACCCGCCCGAACTCGCCAGAACCCGCCCAAACCTGCCCGTCATGGCCGGGCTTTACCCGGCCATGACGGGAGGGGTTCGAGCTTGGCAGTGCGTCAGCCTCTCGGCGGGTTGGGGCCGTCGGGGACATAAGAGCAGTCAGGCGCTACCGCAGGCATGCGGGCGTGGCGTTCGTTGTTGTATCGAAACGTTATGGGCGCGCGTTTCCTCC
>JAKAZJ010000042.1:0-4082 GCA_021826565.1 Pseudomonadota bacterium
GCGTGCAGCCGGGGATGTTGTTTGCCGCCCTGCCCGGCACCCGCCCCGTCGGCCAGGTGGGCGCGCAAACCGACGGGCGCGCCTTCATCGCCGAGGCCGTGGCGCGCGGCGCCGCCGCCATCCTGGCCCCCGAGGGCACGGAATGGCCGGAGGGCACGCCCGCCCGCCCGCTGCTTGCTCATCCCGCGCCGCGCCGGCTGCTGGCGCTGCTGGCGGCACGGTTCGCCGGCCCGGCGCCGCGCGTGATCGCCGCCGTCACCGGCACCAACGGCAAGACCAGTACGGTGTCGTTCCTGCGCCAGATCTGGGCGCTGGCGGGCCACCTTGCGGCAAGCCTCGGCACGCTCGGGGTGGAAACGGGCGACGGGCCGGCCACCGGCGCCGGCCTGACCACGCCCGATCCGGTGGCGCTCGCCGACACGCTCGCCGCACTGGCCCGGAGCGGGATCGACCATGCGGCGCTGGAGGCGTCGTCGCATGGTCTCGATCAATGCCGGCTCGACGGGGTGGCATTGTCCGGCGCCGGCTTCACCAACCTCACGCGCGATCACATGGACTACCATGGCTCGGTGGCGGCCTATCGCGCCGCCAAGCTGCGCCTGTTCGACACGCTGCTGCCCGAGGGCGCGCCGGCGGTCGCCAACGCCGATATGGATCCGGAAACGCTGGCGGCCCTGACCGACATCGCCCGCCGCCGCCGGCTGGACCTACGTCTGGTCGGCGATGCCGGCCACGCGCTGCGCCTGATCGCCGCGACGCCGCGCGCCGACGGGCAGGACCTGACGATCTCGCGCGCCGGCGCCGCGCCGTGCCGCATCGCATTGTCCCTTCCCGGGCGGTTCCAGGCCGAGAATGCGCTGCTTGCCGCGGCGCTCGCCGAGGCGCTGGGCGAGGCCGACGCACTCGCCGCCCTGCCCGCGCTGCGCCCGGTGCGCGGGCGGCTGGAACGCGCCGCGCGTCTTGCCAACGGCGCTTGCGCCTATGTCGATTACGCGCACACCCCGGACGCGCTGCGCCGCGCGTTGGAGGCGCTGCGCCCGCATACCAAAGGGCGGCTGGTGGTGGTGTTCGGCGCCGGCGGCGACCGCGACCGCGGCAAGCGTCCGCTGATGGGCGCGGTGGCGGCGCGCGGCGCGGACCGCGTGATCGTGACCGACGACAATCCGCGTTCGGAAGACCCCGCCGCGATCCGCGCCGCGATCCTGGCCGCCTGCCCCGGCGCAATGGAGATCGGGGACCGGGCGCGGGCGATTGTCGCCGGACTCCACGCGCTTGGGCCGGGTGACGTGCTGGTGGTAGCCGGCAAGGGCCACGAAAGCGGGCAGATCGTCGGCGCGGAGGTGCTTCCGTTCGACGACGCCGCCGTGATCCGCGAACGGGTAGGGAGCGCCGCATGACCGCGCTCTGGACCGCCGCGGCATTGGAGGCCGCCACGGGCGGGCGGTTCACCCGCCGGTTCGATGCCACCGGCGTGTCCATCGACACCCGTGCCGTGGCCCCGGGTGAGATTTTCGTCGCCCTGCAGGGCGAGAATCGCGACGGGCATCTGTTCGTCTCCGACGCGCTGGCGCGCGGCGCCGGGGGCGCACTGGCGGAACGCGCGATCGGCGATGGCGCCTGTCTGATCGTCGCGGACACGCAGGCCGGCCTCACCGCGCTGGGCGCGGCCGGGCGGGCGCGCTTTACCGGGCGCGTGGCGGCGGTCACCGGCAGCGTCGGCAAGACCACCACCAAGGAAATGCTGCGGCGGATCATGCAAGCCGCTGGCCCGACCCACGCCGCCGAAGCGTCATACAACAACCATTGGGGCGTGCCGCTGACGCTGGCGCGCCTGCCGGCGGACGCCGCCTTCTGCATCGCCGAGCTCGGCATGAATCACCCGGGCGAGATCGCCCCGCTCGCGCGGCTGGTCCGCCCGCATGTGGCGGCGATCACCGCGATCGCACCGGCGCATATCGGCCATCTCGGGACACTCGCGGCGATCGCGGCGGAAAAGGCAGCGATCTTCCAGGGGCTGGAACCCGGCGGGATCGCGGTGCTGCCGGAAGCGGCGCCAGAGTTCGGGATTCTGCGCGCCGCCGCGTCCGCCGCGCAGGTGCTGACCTTCGGCGCCGGCCGCGATGCGGCGTTCCGGCTGGATCGGTTCACTCCCGAACCGGCCGGATCGCGCATCGAAGCGTGCTGCGCGGGCGTGGCGGTCCGGCTGCGCCTGGCCGCCCCGGGCCTGCATATGGCCGAGAACGCGCTCGCCGCGCTCGCCGTCGCCGCCGCTTTGGGCGTAGCGCCCGCCGCCGCCGCCGCTGCGCTGGACGGGTTCGCCCCGCTCCCCGGCCGCGGCGCGCGCCGCACCCTGACGATGACCAGCGGGGAGGTCTTGTTGCTGGACGAAAGCTACAACGCCAACCCCGCCTCCATGCGCGCCGCGCTGGCGGTGCTGGCCGCGGAAGCGGGGCGGCGCATCGCCATACTGGGGGACATGCTGGAGCTGGGCGAGCATGGCCCCGCCGAGCACGCCGCCCTGGCGAAAGCCCTGCGCGCCGATCGCATCTTCCTGTGCGGGCCGCAGATGCGCCAGCTGCGCAACGCCCTGCCGGGCACGCCGCCGGTGGTGTATGCGCCCGACGCCGCCACCCTGGCGCCGCTGGTCGCGGCCGAGGTCACGGCGGGCGACACGATCCTGGTGAAGGGCAGCCTGGGCAGCCGAATGCGGACGATCGTCGCCGCGATCCTGCGCCGGACGGAGGCGGGCTGATGCTGTTCGCCCTGGCCCATCCGCTCACGCGCGACATCTCGGCCTTCAACGTGGTGCACTACATCACGTTCCGGTCCGGCGCCGCGTGCCTGACCGCGCTGGTGATGAGCTTCCTGATCGGCCCCGGCCTGATCCGCTGGCTGCGCCGCACCCAGGGCCAGGGCCAGCCGATCCGCGCCGACGGCCCCGAACGCCATCTGATCGAGAAGGCCGGCACGCCCACCATGGGCGGCGTGCTGATCCTGCTGGCCACCCTGGGCGCCACAGTGCTGTGGGTGGATCTGCGCAACCGCTACATCTGGGCGGTGATGGGCGTGACGTTCGGCTATGGCCTGCTGGGATTCGCCGACGACTACCTGAAACTTGCGCGGCGCAACCATCGCGGCCTGCCGGGGCGGGCGAAGCTGCTGGGTCAGGCGGTGATCGGGCTGCTGGCCGCGACCTGGATCATGCACACCACCGACGGGACTCTGGGCGATGCGCTGGCGCTGCCGGTGTTCAAGACCTTGCTGATCCCGCTGGGCTGGGGTTTCCCGGTGTTCGGCGCGCTGGTGATGATGGGCAGTTCGAACGCGGTCAATCTGACCGACGGGCTGGACGGTCTGGCGATCGTACCCTCGATCATCGCCGCCGGCGTGTTCGCGCTGATCGCGTATCTGGTGGGCAACCGCATCTTCGCCGATTACTTGCAGCTGCATCCGGTGCCGGGGGCGGGCGAGCTGACCGTGTTCTGCTCGGCGCTGATCGGCGCGGGGCTGGGCTTCCTGTGGTTCAACGCGCCACCGGCGGCGGTGTTCATGGGCGATACCGGCAGTCTGGCGCTGGGCGGCGCGCTGGGCGCGGTGGCCGTGGTGACCAAGAACGAGATCGTGCTGGCGATCGTGGGCGGGCTGTTCGTGGTGGAGACGGTGTCCGTCATCATCCAGGTGTTCTGGTTCAAGCGCACCGGCACGCGCGTGTTCCTGATGGCGCCGTTGCATCATCATTTCGAGAAGAAGGGCTGGGCCGAACCCACCATCGTGATCCGGTTCTGGATCATCTCCATGATCCTGGCCCTGCTCGGCCTGGCGACGTTGAAAATCCGATGAGCGGCTTCCCCCGGGATCTGTTCGCGGGACGCCGCTTCGCGGTGCTGGGACTGGGGCGCAACGGCGCCGCCGCGGTCGCCGCGCTGGCGGCGATGGGCGCCGACGTGCTGGCCTGGGACGATGATCCCGCGCGGCGCAGTTCCCTCTCCCCGCGCTTCGCGGGGGGAGAGGGCTGGGGTGAGGGAGGAGAAGCGGACCCCGACTCCTTTTGCCGGGGCGGCGTCCCGCCCGCGCGTCCCCCC
>JAKAZJ010000042.1:4092-9551 GCA_021826565.1 Pseudomonadota bacterium
CCCCAGCCCTCTCCCCCCGCAAAGCGGGGGCGGGTCGCCGTGGTCGATCCCGCCGCATGGGATGCGCCGCTGGACGCCCTGATCCTGTCCCCCGGCATCCCGCATGGTCTGCCCGCGCCGCATCCGGCCGCTGCGCGCGCGATCGCCGCCGGCGTGCCGATCCTGTCGGATGCCGAGCTGCTGTTCCGTGCCGTGCGCGCCGCCGGATCCGCCGCCCGCTTCGTCGGCATCACCGGGACCAACGGCAAATCCACCACCACCGCGCTGCTCGCCCATATCCTGACCGAGACCGGGATCGCCTGCGCCGCCGGCGGCAATCTGGGGCCGGCGGCGCTGTCGCTGCCGCTGCTGGCAGATGGCGGCGTCTATGTCCTGGAAATGTCGAGCTACATGTTGGAGCGACTCGAAACCATGCGCTTCGCTGTCGCGGCGATGCTGAATCTCTCGCCCGACCATCTGGACCGACACGGCGACATGGCGGGCTATGCCGCGGCCAAGCGCCAGGTGTTCGCGCGCCAAACATCCGCCGACCTGGCGGTGATCGGGATCGACGACGCTCCCTCCCGCGCCATGGCCGATGGGCTGCGTGGCGGCCCGGCGCGGCTGGTCACGGTCTCGGGTGAGGGCGCGGCCGACGTCTCCGCCATTGGCTCGGTGCTGCGCGACGCGGTGGGACCGGTGCTGGACCTGAACGACGCATTTTCCTTGCCCGGCACGCATAACGCGCAGAACGCCGCCGCCGCCTGCGCGATTGCGCTGCACCTCGGTGCCGACCGCGCCGCGGTGGCGCGCGCGATCATGCGCTTCCCCGGCCTGCCGCACCGCCAGCGCGAGGTCGCGCGGATCGGCGCCGTGCGCTTCATCGACGACAGCAAGGCCACCAACGCCGATGCCGCGGCGCGCGCGCTGGCCTGCTACCCGCGCCTGATCTGGATCGCCGGCGGCATCGCCAAGGCGGGCGGGATCGCAGCACTCGCCCCGTTCTTCCCGCGCATCGAAGCGGCGTTCCTGATCGGCCGCGACGGCCCGGTGCTGGCCGAAACCCTTGCGGGCGCCGGCGTCGCGCATCGCGTGGTGGACACGCTGGAGGCGGCGGTTCCGGCCGCCCTCGCCGCCGCCCGCGCGCAGGCCGCGCCGGTGGTGCTGCTCTCGCCCGCCTGCGCCAGCTTCGACCAGTTCGCGGGGTTCGAGGCGCGCGGTGTGCGCTTCGCCGCCCTCGCCGGCGCCCTGCCGCAGACGGAGACCGCGTGATGACCGTCTCGCGTGCCGACAATTCCGTGCTGGGCCGCTGGTGGTGGACCGTCGATCACGCCTCGCTCGGCGCGGTGGGGGTGCTGTTCGGCTTCGGCTATCTGCTGGCGCTGGCCGCCGCGCCGTCCGCGGCCGCCCGGTTGGGCGATCCGCGCTATCACCTGCTGGCCAAGCAGGTGGTGTTCCTGCTGGCCGGGCTGGTTGCCATGCTCGCGATCTCGATGCTGACGCCGCGCGATGTGCGGCGGCTGGCGCTGGTGGGCGGGATCGTGGCGCTGATCCTGACCGCCGCGACCCTGGCAATCGGCATGGAGGTACTCGGCGCGCGGCGCTGGATTCGCTTCCCCGGATTCGCGGTGCAACCCAGCGAGTTCCTCAAACCGTGCTTCGCCGTGGTAGCCGCCTGGCTGCTGGCGGAGCGGCGGCGCAATCCGCGCTTCCCGGGCGGCGTGATCGCCTGCGCGATCTGGCTGGTGATCATGTTCCTGCTGAAGGAACAGCCCGATGTGGGCATGGCCGCGGTAATCACCGCGGTGCTGTTCGTGCAGTTCTTTGTGGATGGGCTGAACCTGGCCGCGGTGGCGCTGGCGCTGCTGGCGATGGTGGGGCTGGCGATCGCCGCCTATTTGATGTTCGGCCATGTGCGCCTGCGCGTCGCCGAGTTCCTGCACCCGCACGGCCCGCACACCTATCAGATCAAGACCGCGCTGGAAGCGTTCGGCCATGGCGGCCTGCTGGGCCGCGGCCTGGGCGAAGGGCGGATCAAGGATCAGCTGCCCGACGCCCACGCCGATTTCATCTTTGCCGTCGCCGGCGAGGAGATCGGCCTGATCTTCACCGCGCTGATCCCGCTGGTGTTCGCCTTCATCGTGCTGCGCGGGATGTGGCGGGTGCTCCACGAGACCGACCCGTTCATCGTGCTGGCCTGCACCGGACTGCTCGCGGCGTTCGGGTTGCAGGCGTTCGTGAACATGGCCTCGGCGCTGGCGATGATCCCGACCAAGGGGATGACGCTGCCGTTCATTTCCTATGGCGGGTCCTCGGCGCTCGCCTCGGCGTTGGAGGTCGGCATGTTGCTGGCGCTGAGCCGGCGGCGGGTGCGGGGGGAATCGCTATGAGCGGCCCCACCGTCATGGCCGAACGCTTCTCCCCGCCGCTGGCGGGCGCGCAGGCATCGGATTTCGGCGCGCGTGGCCCGCGCCCGCGCCGGCTTCCGCAACCGCAGGCGCGAAGCTGCGGCAGGCCGGTGGTGATCGCCGCCGGCGGGACCGGCGGGCATCTGTTCCCGGCCGAGGCGCTGGCCGCCGCGCTGGCCGCGCGCGGCGAACCGGTGGTGCTGATGACCGATACGCGGGCGGCGGCCAGCGCCGCCTTCGCCGGGCTGGATGTGCATGTGCTCCCCGGTGCCGGGATCGCCGGACGCGGCCTGCGGCGTGGCGTCGCGGCCGCCTGCGCGCTGACCTGGGGCGGCTGGCGCGCGCGCGGCCTGCTGCGCGGCCTCGACGCGCAGGCGGTGGTGGGATTCGGCGGCTACCCGTCGGTGGCGCCGGCGCTCGGCGCGTTCCTCTCGCGCCCGCGTCCCAGGGTGGTGTTGCACGAACAGAACGCGGTGCTGGGGCGGGCGAACCGCCTGCTGGTCCGTCGCGCCGCCTGTCTGGCACTGAGCTTCGCCGATACCGCCCTGGTGCCGGCGCAGGTTGCCGTCGTCGTGACCGGCAATCCGGTGCGCGCCGGAATCCTGGCTCATGCCGGCGCGCGCTATGTCCCCGGCCCGCCGCTGTCGCTGCTGGTGCTGGGCGGATCGCTGGGGGCGCGGGTGTTCGCGGACCTGGTGCCGGCAGCGGTGGCACTGCTGGCGGCGCCGCTGCGGGCGCGCCTCGCGGTGACCCAGCAATGCCGCGCCGAGGATCTCGACCGGGTGCGCGCCGCCTATGACGCAGCCGGCGTGCGCGCGACCCTGGCACCGTTCTTCGCCGATATCGGCGCGCTTCTGGCGAATACGCAGCTGGTGGTGGCGCGCGCCGGCGCCTCCACCATCGCCGAGATCGCCACGGTCGGGCGCCCGTCGCTGCTGGTTCCGTTGCCGGGCGCGATCGACGACCACCAGCGCGCCAACACCATCCCGCTGGTCGCGGCCGGCGCAGCCGAGCGTCTGGATCAGGCCGGGCTGGACGCGCTTGCGCTGTCGCGCGCGTTGACCGCGTGGCTGTCCGATCCCGACCGCCGCACCCGCGCCGCCGCCGCCGCGTTCACCCTGTCGCGCGCCGATGCGGCCGAGCGCCTGGCCGACCTGGTGCTGCGCGTCGGCGCCGGGGAGAGCGTGCCATGAGGGCGCTGCCGCTTTCCATCGGCACGATCCATTTCGTCGGCATCGGCGGCATCGGCATGTCAGGCATCGCCGAGGTGCTGCACACGCTGGGATACCGCGTCCAGGGCAGCGATATCGCCGATTCCACCAATGTGCGCCGGCTGCGCGATGCCGGGATCGCGGTCTCCATCGGCCATGACGCGGCCCATCTGGGCGACGCGCAGGTGGTGGTGATCTCCTCGGCCGTGAAGCGCGACAACCCGGAAGTGGCCGCCGCCCGCGCCCGCTTCCTGCCGGTGGTGCGCCGGGCCGAAATGCTGGCCGAGCTGATGCGCCTGAAATGGTCGATCGCGGTCGGCGGCACCCATGGCAAGACCACTACCACGTCGCTGATCGCCGCAGTGCTGGAAGCGGCCAAGCTCGATCCCACCGTCATCAATGGCGGGATCATCAACGCCTACGGCTCCAACACCCGCATGGGCCAGGGCGAATGGATGGTGGTGGAGGCCGACGAAAGCGACGGCAGTTTCCTCCGCCTGCCCGCCGTGATCGCCGTGGTCACCAACATGGACCCCGAGCATCTGGACCATTGGGGCACGGCCGAGGCGATGGTGGCGGGCTACGATCAGTTCGTCGCCAACATCCCGTTCTACGGTTTCGCGGTCCTGTGCATCGACCATCCCGGCGTGCAGCAGATGATCCCGCGCCTGGCGGACCGGCGTATCATCACCTACGGCTTCAGCCCGCAGGCCGATGTGCGGGCGGAACAACTGCGCGCGGACAGCCGGGGCGCCACGTTCCACGTGACGGTGACGGACCGGATCCGCAACCGCACCCGCCAGATGGGTCCATTCCGCCTGCCGATGCTGGGCAGCCACAACGTGCAGAACGCGCTGGCCGCGGTGGCCGTGGGCGTCGAGATGATGATCGACGCCGACACGCTGCGCAGCGCGTTTGCCGGCTTTGCCGGCGTGAAGCGCCGCTTCACCCGCACCGGCGAGGCCGGCGGGATCACCGTGATCGACGATTACGGCCACCATCCGGTGGAGATCGCCGCGGTCCTGCAAGCCGCGCGTCAGGCGGGGGCGAAGAACGTGGTCGCGGTGGTGCAGCCGCACCGGTTTTCTCGTCTGCAATCGCTGTTCCCCGAGTTCTGCGCGTGCATGAACGACGCCGGGACGGTGATCGTGGCGGATGTGTATCCAGCCGGCGAAGCGCCGATCCCGGGCGTGAACCGCGACGCGCTGGTGGAGGGCTTGCGCGCGCGCGGGCATCGCTCGGTGGTGCCACTGTCATCGCCGGCGCGGTTGGCCGAGATGGTGTTCGCGATCGCGCGCCCGGGCGATTACGTGGTTTGCCTGGGCGCGGGGAACATCACGCAATGGGCCGCGACGCTGCCGGCTGAGCTGGCCGCGTTGCAGGCCCAAGTGGGTAAAGCGCCGGGCAATGCCCCTGGCCCGGGCGGCGCGCGACGCACGGGAGCGCTGCCATGATGGCCGCCGCGCGCGTCACCGGTTTCGATCTGCCGCCGTTGCGCGGGCGGGTGCAGCACGACGCGCCTCTGGCCGGGACGGCCTGGTTCCGCGTCGGCGGGCCGGCCGAGGTGTTGATCCGCCCGGCCGACGCGGCCGATCTGGGCGCGTTCCTGGGCACGCTGGCGCCCGAGATCCCGGTGCATGTGCTGGGTGCTTGCTCCAACCTGATCCTCCGCGACGGCGGCATTCCCGGGGTGACGGTGCGGCTGGCACGCGGATTCACGGCCGTCGCGATCGAGGCGGACGGGGTGGTGGCCGGCGCCGGCGCACTGGACGCGACGGTGGCGGAACACGCGGCGGCGGCCGGTCTGGCGGGACTGGAGTTCCTGTGCGGCGTGCCGGGGACGATCGGCGGGGCGGTGGCG
>JAKAZJ010000043.1 GCA_021826565.1 Pseudomonadota bacterium
CACCAGATAGGTCAGGAACACGCCGGTGGCGAACACCTGGCTGCCCCAGAAGCGCATCCGCGCCAGCGCGTACGCCGACAGCACCGAAATGACGATGGTCGCCGCCACCACCACCACGGTGATCTTCACGCTGTTCCAGAAAAACATCTGGAACTGCGCGTCGCGGATGATCGACAGGAAATTGCCGAGATAGGGGTGGTGCGTGTACCAGGGATCGAGCCCCGAGCCGATTTCCTTCGAGGTCTTGAGCGAGGTGATCAGCTCGAAATAGGGCGGCACCAGGAAGACGAACGCGAAGATGACCAGCATGATATAGCTGGTCCACAGCGCCCAGCGCCGCTCACGCGCGAGGCTCGGTTTGCGTCCGTGCCAGCGGGGCGTGCCGTCGGCGGTCATGGTTGCGCCGCTCATGTCAGATGGCCTCCCGGGTCCGGCGATTGACGCCGCGCAGAATGAAGATGGCGAAGATCGCGAGGATCGGGAAGATGAACAGGCTGACGGCCGATCCCATCGGGATGTTGCCGGAGCCGATGCCCACCTGGAACGCATAGGTGGCGAAGACCTGGGTGGTGTTGGCCGGCGCACCGGCGGTCAGGATCTCGACGATGTCGAAATTGGCGAAGGTGACGATGAGGCTGAACAGCACCGTAATGCTGATGACGTTCTGCAGCAGCGGCAGCGAGACGTAGCGGATTTTCTGGATCCCCGTGGCCCCGTCGATCGCCGCGGCTTCATAAAGCTGCTCGGGCACCGATTTCAGGGTGGCGAGGTACATGATCATGAAGAACGGCGCGCCGAACCAGACATTGACCACGATCACCCAGAACCGCGCCCAGCCGGTCAGCGCGAGCCAGGCCACGGGCTGCATCCCGGCGGCGGTCAGCAACCAGTTGATGGCGGAATAGCTGCCCGCGATCATCCACCACCAGCCCAGGGTGGAGAGCGCCGGAGGAATGACCCACGGCACCAGCAGCAGGCCGCGCCACAGCCGCTGATCCCGGCCGCGGATATTGTGCATCACGTGCGCCAGGATGAAGCCGATCAGCGCCTTGAAGAACACCGCCGTGATGGCGAACAGGCAGCTTTGGAAGATAACCAGATGGAACGTGTCGCTGGTCAATAGATATTCGTAGTTGAACAGCCCGATGAAGCGGTGCATGTCCCGGCTGAGCATCGAGAGATAGATCGAATAGGCGAACGGGTAGACCACCAGCCCGCCAACCAGGATGAATAACGGCATACACATCATCACCGCGATGGTGGACCGTTGCCGGGCCATCCGCTGCAGCGTGCCCGGACGCACCCCCGCCGGTCGTGCGCCAAGACCGGTTGCCGGAATGCCAGTCGTTCCTTCGGCCATACCCGCCGATCCCCTTCCGTACGACAAAACGAAATATCGGGCAGACCGAGGCCAGCAACCGCCGGCCCCGATCCACCCGATGCCGTCACATGTTGATGTAGCCGTTGATCTCGCGTTCGGCCCAGTCCAGCACGTCCTTCATCTTCTGGCCCTGGGAAAGCTTCGTGACCATCACATTGAGCGTGGCGTTGCTATACAGCTGCGTGGCAATCCGCGGCGGGGCCGGTGCGGCCGAGACATTGGTGGTCGCATCGTGCCACGGCCGTGACGGGTAGTTGAAGATCGTGCCCGTCGGCGGTCCCTCGGTGTTCCAGATATTGAAGTCGTGCATGCTCAGCATCGGCGGAATGTCGTAGCCGGCTGAGGCATTGCACAGCGTCTCCACCTGTTCGCGCTGCTGCAGGTAGGTCAGAAGTTCCTTGGCGGCAGACTTGTTCTTGCTGAACTTCCAGACGCCCCAGAAATACGGCTGCGCCGGGATGAAGCGCCCCTTCGGTCCGGTCGGGTTCGGGAAGGTCCAGCAATCCTGGGCCACCTTGATCGCGTCGCGCCGTGCCACCCACCACGCGGATGGTGGGTTGAAGATCAGCGCCGCCTTGCCGGAAATCAACGCCTGGTTGTTCGAGGCGTCGTTGTAGGACACCGCGTCGGCCGGCAGATACGGCACCAGCTTCTGCATGTACTCCAGCGCCTGCTGCACACCCTCGGACCGCACCGTGATGTTGCCTTTGGCATCGACCAGCTGGCCGCCGAAGGCGCTGAGCATGGAACCGGTCCAGTCCACGCTGTCGCTGGTCTGTCCGATGCCGAGGCCAAAGGTCAGGTTGGCCTTTTTTGCCACCGGTGCAAGCTTGAGCATCTCGTCATAAGTCCAGGCCGCGCCTTCCGCCCCGGTGACCTTGCTCGCCGGGTACCATTTCTCAAGATCGATGCCCTGGCCTTTGAAGAAGCTGATCCGCCCGCAGGACGGCTTGACCTGCGATCCCACGCTGGTCGGCACCGCCGACCAATGGCCGCCAACCTTGCCGAGGTACACGGAGACCGGATCGAGCTTGCCGTACTGCTTCATCAGCCCGTCGACCACATCGTCCACCGGCTCGAGATGCTCGTGATAATGCTGAACATCCCAGGTAAGGAACGCCATGACGTCGTGCCCGGTGCCGGACAGCGCTTCGGCGGCCTGCGTCAGCGGCAGTTTGCTGTTGGCCGAGCCGGAACTGAGCAGGTCCAGCGTAACATCGACCTTGTTCTTCGCGCCCCAGTCGGCGACCAGCTTTTTCATCACCGGGTTGGCGGCCGGGACCCAGTGATCCCAGAACGCGAGCTTCAACGAGCCGGCGGCATGCGCGCTGCGCACATGCACCAACGGCAGCGCCGCCGCAGCGACACCGGCTTTCAGTGCGTCGCGCCGTGTCAAACGGCCCAACCGTGTTGCTTCCTTCATGGACGTTCGTTCCTCCGTCTCGTCGGGCGACCCCGACACCGTGGGTGCCGCGCCCTTGCGCGGCCGGCGGACTATGGCCGCGCCGCAGCGGGCTGGCAACCGCGCCACCCCCTGGCCTTTATCCCACTGTCCCGCTAGGTTGATGCAATCCTCAAGCTCCGCGAGTCCCACCGGCATGTCCCATAAGCCCGCCTACAGGCGCGTCCTGCTGAAACTGTCCGGCGAGGCGCTGATGGCGCGGCGCGATTACGGGCTGGACAATGAAATGGTCAAAGCCATCGCCGCCGATATCGGCGCCGTGGTTGCGCTCGGCGTGCAGGTCTGCCTGGTCATCGGCGGCGGCAACATCTTCCGCGGTGTCTCGGCCGCGGCGGCGGGGATGGAACGCGCCCAGGCCGATTATATCGGGATGCTGGCCACCGTGATGAACGCGCTGGCGATGCAGGCGGCGCTGGAAGCGCGCGACGTGCCGACCCGCGTGCAGTCGGCGATCCCGATGTCCACCGTCTGCGAACCCTATATCCGCCGCCGCGCCGAGCGCCACATGGAAAAGGGCCGCGTGGTGATCTTCGCTGCCGGCACGGGCAACCCGTTTTTCACCACCGACACCGCCGCCGCGCTGCGCGCCGCCGAAATGGGCGCCGACGCCCTGTTCAAGGGCACCCAGGTGGACGGCGTCTATAGCGCCGACCCACGCCGCGACCCCGCCGCCACCCGCTACGAGGAACTGAGCTATCAGGACGTGCTGGCCAACCAGCTCGCGGTGATGGACGCCGCGGCGATCAGCCTGGCGCGCGAGAACAAGCTGCCGATCGTGGTGTTCAACATTCACGCCCCCGGCGCCTTCGCCGCGGTGGTGCGCGGTGAGGGGAAATTCACCCGGATCGTCGCCAGTGACGCCGCCTAACCTCGGGAACTGGCGCGGCGCGGCGGGTTAGGCTACGCCGCGCCCAAGGCGCCGACAGACATCGCATCACGGGAGGCCTTTCCGATGCCCGCCGACCTCAACGCCCTGAAATTGGACCTGACCCGCCGCATGGACGGGGCGCTCGATACACTCAAGCGCGAATTCGCGGGCCTGCGCACCGGCCGCGCCAGCCCGGCGCTGCTGGAACCGGTTCGGGTTCCCGCCTACGGGACCGACACGCCCCTCAGCCAGGTGGGCACGGTCGGCGCGCCGGAGCCACGCATGCTGACCGTCCAGGTCTGGGATCGCTCCCTGGTCGGCGCGGTGGAACGCGCGATAAGGGACGCCGGCCTCGGCCTCAACCCCGCCACCGACGGGCAGCTGGTGCGGGTGCCGATCCCCCAGCTTACCGCCGAACGCCGAGCCGAACTGGTGAAGGCCGGCCATAAATACGCCGAAGGCACCAGGATCGCGGTCCGCGGTGTGCGCCGCGACGGCATGGAGCAGGTCAAGGGCTTCGAAAAGAAGCACGAAATCGGCGAGGATATCGCCAAGCGCTGGCACGAGGACGTGCAGAAGCTCACCGACCAGTACATCAAGAAAATCGATGAGATGCTGGCGGAGAAGGAAAAGGACATCAAGCAGGTCTGAGCGCGCATGCCCCGCCCGACGCGCGCGGCCAGCCCCGGTGGCCCGCCGCCCACCCATGTTGCGATTATCATGGACGGCAACGGCCGCTGGGCCGCGGCGCGCCATCTGCCGCGCCTGGCCGGGCATCGCGAGGGCGCGCGCGCCGTCCGCCGCACCATCGAGGCCGCGATCGACCAGGGTGTCGCCTGGCTGACGCTCTATGCGTTCAGCTCCGAGAACTGGCGCCGTCCCGCCGCCGAGGTCACCGATCTCACCGGCCTGCTGCGATATTACGTGCGCTCGGAACTCGCTGAACTGGCCGAGGTCGGAGTGCGCCTGCGCATCATCGGCGAACGTGACCGCTTCCCCGCCGATATCGGCGCCGACCTCGCCGCCGCCGAGGCGCGGACGGCGGCGAACACCCGGCTCAACCTGACCGTCGCGCTGTCGTACGGGGCGCGCGCGGAACTGGCCGCCGCCGCCGCCGCGCTTGCCCGCGCGGTGCGGGACGGCACCCAGGACGCGGCGGCGATCGACGAGGCCGCGCTTGCCCGACATCTCTTCACCGCCGGGATGCCGGACCCGGACCTGCTGATCCGCACCTCTGGCGAGCAGCGCCTGTCCAATTTCCTGCTATGGCAGGCCGCTTATGCCGAACTGGTGTTCCAGGACGTGCTGTGGCCGGATTACGACGCGGCCTGCCTGGCCGCTGCGCTCGACGAATATGCGCGGCGGGAACGCCGGTTCGGGGCGCGTCCTGGTTAGCCCCGCGCCCTGGTCGGATCTGCGGCTGCGGCTGCTCTCGGCGCTGGTGATGGTGCCGCTGGCACTGGCCGCCATCTGGTTCGGCGGCGCGCTGTTCGCGGGCTTGATCGTGGGCGCGTCGGTCGGGCTCGGGATTGAATGGGCCGGGTTGTGCCGAGGGGGGACTTCCTGTCGGCGGCGCGTGACGATGGGGGTCGCCTGGATCGCGTTGGCAGCCGCGGCGGCCCTATGGCTGCGGTCCGACCCGCTGGTCGGGCGAACCAATGTCGGGTTCCTGGTGGTGGCGGTCTGGGCCAGCGATATCGGCGCCTATCTGGTCGGACGGGCGATTGGCGGACCGCGTCTGGCGCCGGCGATTTCCCCAGGCAAGACTTGGTCGGGGGCGGTGGGCGGACTGGCCGGCGCGGCCGTGATGGGGCTGGTGGTCGCGCTGATCCACGGCGTCCGTCATGGCGTGGCCCCGGAGCTGAGCCGGGCGATGGTGGTGGCCGCGGGATTGTCGGTGTTGGGCCAGGCCGGAGATCTGGCCGAATCCTGGGCCAAACGGCGACTGGGCGTGAAGGATTCCGGGTGGCTGATTCCCGGGCATGGCGGCCTGCTGGACCGGTTGGACGCGGCGCTCGCGGTGTTGCCGGCGGCGGCGCTGCTGGCGTGGTGGCACGGTCCTGGGGTAGTGCTGTGGCGATGAGCGATCAGCCTCGCAGCGTGACCCTGCTCGGCAGCACCGGCAGCGTCGGCACCCAGACCGTCGATCTTCTGACCGCCGCCGCCCCCGGACGGTTCCAGGTGCGCGCGCTGGTAGCCGGACGCAACGCCGCGCTGCTCGCCACTCAGGCGCGCGCGCTCCGGGCGGAGTTCGTCGCGGTGAACGATCCGGCCGCTTGGCCCGATCTGAAAGCGGCGCTGGCCGGCAGCGGAATCCGCGCTGGCGCCGGGCCGGAGGCGGTGCTGGAAGCCGCAACCATGCCGGCCGACTGGACCATGGCCGCGATCACCGGTGCCGCGGGACTTGCGTCCACCCTGGCCGCAATCCGCAACGGCGGCGCCATCGCGCTTGCGAACAAGGAGGCGCTGGTCTGCGCCGGCGACGTGATGCTGCGCGCGGTCGCCGCCGCCGGAGCCACGCTGCTGCCGGTGGATTCCGAACACAACGCGATCTTCCAGTCGCTGGCCGACGGCAACCGCGGCGCGGTGGAACGGATCGTGCTGACCGCATCCGGCGGCCCATTCCGCACCTGGAATCAGGCGCAAATGCAAGCCGCCACGCCCGAAGACGCGTTGAAACATCCGGTCTGGTCGATGGGGGCCAAAATCACGATCGATTCGGCCACGCTGATGAACAAAGGGCTGGAGGTGATCGAGGCGGCGCGGCTGTTCGGGCTGGCGGAAACCGCGATCGACGTCCTGGTGCACCCGCAATCCGTGATCCACGGCATGGTCTGCTACCAGGATGGCAGTGTGCTGGCCCAGCTGGGCGCGCCCGACATGCGGATCCCGATCGCGCATACGCTCGCCTGGCCGGCGCGCATGGCAACGTCCGGCAAGCGGCTGGATCTGGCGCAGGTGGCGACGCTGACATTCTTCCCCCCCGACCCGGACCGCTTCCCGGCGCTGCGCCTGGCGCGCGAGGCCTTGCGCGCAGGCGGCGGCGCCCCCACCATCCTCAGTGCGGCGAACGAAGTCGCGGTCCAGGCCTTTCTTGAGCGACGGATTGGTTTTCTGGATATCGCGGCAACTGCGAACGCCGTGCTGGATAAGATGGGCGCGCCTGCGGCCGATGATCTGGGCGCCGTTCTGGGCCTGGACGCCGCCGCGCGGCGGGCGGCCGAGAAGGTGGTATCGACGCGATAACTGTGGTAGGCTTCATTTTTGAAGCAACGCCGAAGACTTCACCCGGGGATCCGCTCGTGCTCCACGACCTGCCCGAACTGCTGCGCAGCCTTGCCGCTTTCGCCCTTGTCCTCGGGGTCCTGATCTTCTTTCACGAGCTCGGCCACTACCTTGCCGCACGCTGGCGGGGGGTGAAGGTGGAGGCATTTTCGCTGGGCTTCGGCCCTGCCCTGCTCACCCGCACCGACCGCGCCGGGACGGTGTGGAAACTCTGCGTGTTGCCGCTGGGCGGCTACGTCAAGCTGCACGGTCAGGAACGCCCGCAGGACGTAGCGCCAGAGGTGCGGGCGGCCTGGATCAAGGGCAAGACCTTCCATGACAAGCCGCTGGCGTCGCGCGCAATCGTGGTCGCGGCCGGGCCGGTGGCCAATTTCATCCTGGCGATGGTGGTGTTCGCGCTGCTGTTCGGCTTCATCGGCCATCCCGTGACGCTGCCGATCGTCGATACCGTGCTGCCGCATTCGGCCGCAGCCACCGCAGGGCTGAAGGTCGGCGACCGGATCACCTCCGTCAACACGACGGCGATCGATAATTTCCAGACCCTGCAACACGTGATCGAGGCGCGGCCGGCGACCCGGATCACGGTGGGTTTCCAGCGTGCGGGCAAGGGCATGACCGTATCCCTGGTCACCGGGGCACGCGCGATCGACGGGCGCAACGTGGGACTCCTGGGCATCGCCGGTAACCAGATGGCGTATCAGCCGATGTCGCCTCCGGCCGCGCTGGCCGCAGGCGTGCGGGAAACCTGGCACATCACCGCGCAGACCGCGGCCGGGCTGTGGCAGATCATCGACGGGCAGCGCGGCACCAAGGATCTGGGCGGGCCGATCCGGATCGCCCAGCTTTCGGGCCAGGTGGCGGGCCTCGGCTTGCCGGATTTCCTGTCCTTCATCGCCATCCTGTCGGTGAATATCGGCCTCATCAACCTGTTCCCGATCCCGATCCTGGACGGCGGCCATCTGCTGTTCTACCTGCTGGAGGCGATCCGCGGTCGGCCGCTGCCCCAGCGGGCGCAGGAATACGGGTTCCGCGCCGGGCTCGCCCTGCTGGCATGCCTGTTTGTCTTCGCCACATTCAATGACCTCAACCATCTCGGCCTGTTCCACTGGTTCGTCCGCTAGCCCGCGCCTCGCTCTACGCGGGCTGCGCAGAGCGATCGCGGGGCCGTTCGACCTGACCGTGGCCGCCGGGGAATGTGTTGCCGTCGCCGGCCCGTCGGGCGCGGGAAAGTCGCTGTTCCTGCGCATGATCGCCGATCTGGACCCGAATGACGGAGCGGTCGCGCTGGACGGGCACGACCGCGCCGGGTTTGCCATACCCGATTGGCGGCGCCAGGTGGTCTATTGCCCGGCCGAGTCCGGCTGGTGGGCTGAGACGGTGGCAGAGCATTTCACGAAGATCGACCGGGAGCGGCTGCTGCTGCTGGCACCGCGGCTGGGGCTGGACGCGGCGCTGACCGAAGCCCCGGTGGACCGATTATCCTCGGGCGAGCGTCAGCGCCTGGCGCTGGCGCGCGCACTGCTGCTGGACCCGAAAGTCTTGCTGGCCGACGAACCGACCGGACCGCTGGACCCGGACAACACGGCGCGGGTGGAAGCGCTGCTGGCCGAGCATCTGCGGGCCGGCATGGCGCTGGTTCTGGTCACCCATGACAGGGGCCAGGCCGGCCGCCTGGCGCGGCGGCATCTGCGGTTGGAGGCGGGGCGGTTCGTGACATCCTGATCAGTCACGCCGAGGCCCGTCACATCCTGATCCGTCACGCCGGCGTCGCACCGAGGCGACCGTACCCACCCCCGCCCGGCGTTTCGATCACGAACACATCCCCCACCGCCATCGCCGCTTTCGCGGTCCCGCCCAGAGTTTCGTGCGATCCGTCCGCGCGTTCCACCGCTTGCCGCCCGGCCGCGCCATCCGCGCCACCCGCCAGCCCGAACGGTGCCACGTTCCGCCGCGACGCCACGATCACCGCCGTCATCGGATGCAGGAACCGGATCCGCCGCACCGCGCCATCCCCGCCATGATACGCGCCCGCGCCGCCCGAACCACGCCGGATCGCGAAGGTTTCCAGCCGCACCGGGTAGCGCAGTTCCAGCACCTCGGGATCGGTCATGCGCGTGTTCGTCATATGCGTCTGCACCGCCGCGGTCCCGGCGAACCCCGGTCCCGCGCCGGTGCCGCCGCAGATCGTTTCGTAATACTGCCACACATCGTCGCCGAACAGGAAATTGTTCATCGTCGCCTGCGAGCACGCCATCGACCCCAGCGCGCCG
>JAKAZJ010000044.1 GCA_021826565.1 Pseudomonadota bacterium
CAAACGCTGAGCGCGGGTTGTGTCATGCACGCGGTTCCGGGGCGGGAGGCCGGCCTAACCGATGGACCTTGCCGAAGCGTTAATGCCTGGGGGAAGGAATGCACGGCGACTCTATCAATAGGGCACGCGCCATCGATGCCGTGAACGTCACCGGCGGCGCCGATACGCCGAGAGCGCAGATCGTCCGACCCTGGACGAGCATGCCGCCGTCCGCAGCGCGGTGACCCGGGCCATCCCTCAACGCTCCGCGCACTGCGAACCCATGCATGTTCGGCAGCCGAGCATGCACGGGTCCGATGCCGCGCGATCACGCCGGCTCACGATTATGTGAACCGCGACGCCCCCAGTAGATGGCTGAACCGAGAATACGCGCGCGCGATCACCGGCGCGTGAAGTTTATTGCAAAACCTTTACGGTTTCACGCCGGATGCAAGTCATGGTTGCGGAGCGCCTTCAAAGCCCTACCGTGGGTCACGGAGTTTCACGATAGAATGACGCATCGAGAGTCAAGACATGCAAGAATTACTCGAGTTTCTCCATCGGCATGCGCGCCTCGCATAACCGAACCACACGAATCTTGTTGACGGGATGTGGGTTTGTTTGAGACCATCCCTGCACAAGATGTCGGGCACGAGAGATCACTCCACTGAGTGTCTCTTTCCAAATGCCCTACGACGTCTTCAAGAGATCGGCCTCCGCGGCGTCCAGGAGCCGAGCAGAAATCGCGCGACGCCAAGGGAACGTGGCATGAGAAAGATCAACAATAATCCTTTGTTTTCGACATTTTGCGTGGCCGCGCTCGCCGCAACACTTGCGCTGTCGGGTTGTGGGTCTGACGCCAGCGCGCCGGCACCGGGTTCGGTAGCCAGCAACACGACCGGCTCATCCGGCAGCGGCGGTGGTTCCGGCTCCGGTAGCACGACGACAGCATCTACCGGCGGCTCCGGCGGTTCCGGTTCGGGAACAACCAGTTCCGGGACGAGTGCAACCACTGGCCTGGTCGGCACCACCAGCGCGGTAACCGGCAGTTTGGCGGGCAATGTTCTCACGCCAGTCGGCAGCACCGTTTCAACCGTCGGCGCACAGCTTTCCGCGGCTGGTTCCAACGGGGGCCTGGTCGGCACCACGGTGGGTACCGCCGGATCTCTCGTCACCACCGTCGGAAATACCGTAAGCGGTGTTGGCACCAATCTGTCGCAGAGCGGTCTTTCCGGTCTCCCCGTTGTAGGTTCCACTATCGGTACCGTCGCGGGAACGGTTGATCCTCTGGCTTCTTCCCTCGCAAAAGTTACTGTTCTCAATTCGACCATCGGCAATCCTGATACGACCGTCCTGCTGAACGCGAACGTCCTGAGCAACACCGCGCCCAGCAATTCTCCTGTGCAGATCGGCGTGCTGTCGAATGGCCAAGTCGCCGCGCTGAAGGTCGGATCGCTGTCCACGCCGAATCTGCCGGTGGCTTCGTCACTGGCAGCGGTCACAGGTGGCGTAACCGGCACCACGGCCAGTCTGCCGGTGGTCGGGCCGACCACCGGCGGTCTGCTGACGACCGCAACCAATGCGCTGTCGGGTTCGGGCGGCGGTGGCAGCAGCCTGATCGGAGCAACCGGCAATCTTTCTTCCACAGCCGGTGGCGTGATCTCGACCGTCGGCAACACGGTCACGGGCGCGACCGGCACTGTTGCCAACACCGCGGGCGGAGCCGGCGCGAGCACGTCCGGTCTTGCCGCCACCAATCTGGTGGGATCGTTGACGAAGCCGATCGGTTTGCTGGGTAGCGTCACCGGCGCTGTCAGCCGCTGAAGGTCGGCGCGGGACGGCATCGCCGTCCCGCCTCGTCTTCTATCTTCGCGTCGACCCGGATTCTGGGAATAAGAAAATATGTACGGACGACTGCGGCGCGCGCTTCCGCTCGCCTTGGCGCTGGTTTTTTTTGCGCCTCGGGCCTGGGCCCAGCTGTCACCGAACTTGTTGCTCCGGCATCGTCTTGGGGGTGGCGTGCCGCAGTTGCGACCGAAGGCGGCGGGCATTCCGGAAACTCAAGGTACTGCCAAGCCCACGACCCAGGGATCGATCCCCGAATTCGTTCTGCGCAAGGTCGCGCTCCGCGGTAACGGGTCCATGCCGCTGGATCGCCTGGCCGTAGCCTGGCGCGGCGCGATCGGACATCCGGTCACGGGGCCGCTGGTGGCCGGCATCATGGCGGCGATGGGCCGGATCTATGCCGGGTCCGGCGTCGCGCTCTATGCGATCTCGCTGCCGCCACAGAACTTTGCCGGCGGTGTGCTCGCAATCCAGGTGACCGAAGGGTACGTGGCCGGTGTCACGATCGAAGGCAACGTCGATGGCGCACCGATCACGTTGCTGCGGACCTATGCCGCCCGGATCATCGCCGACCGACCACTGCGCACCAGCACGCTACAACGCAACCTGTTGCTGATGCGCCAGATCCCGGGCCTGACCGTGGGCAGCGCACTGCACCCGATCCCAGGTCAGCCCGGCGCCGAACGCCTGGTACTTGGCATCCTTCGCAAGCCGATCGAGGGCGGCATCGGCATCAACAACCAGGGCACCCCGCTTCTCGATGTGGTGCAGACGACTGCCAATCTGACGGTGAACGGGCTGCTGCGCCAGGGCGAGCAGGATCAACTGGTGTTCGGCGCCCCCCTTACCTTCCGGCGCTACCAATATTTCGGCTATTCCCATCGCGAGCCGATTGGGGATAACGGCGCGAGCGTCACCTTCTCGATCGGCGATCTGATCACCCATCCCGTGGGCGAGGTGAATTCGGGCACCGCGCAGATCGCCAGCTTGCGCTTCAGCGATCCGCTGATCTTCGGCGTCACGCGAAGCCTGGTGGCCTCGGTGGAGGCCGATTACCTGAACAGCGCCAGCGCACTGTTCGGTACCACCGTTTCGGACGAACGCACCCGCGTTCTCCGCGCCGGCCTTGCCTATTCCCGCGCCGGCGATTGGAACGGTATCGATGCGCTCGACGTCACCGCCAGCGAAGGATTCAGCCTGCTTGGCGCGCGGCAGGCCAACGCGGCGCTGGGTGGTCCGGCCTTCGCCAAGCTGGATGTCGCCGCGGTACGTCTCCAGGCCCTGCCATGGGGATTCGTGGCAACGCTGCGGGCGTCCGGCCAGGTGACTCCCGATCATCTGCCGGCGAGCGAGCAATTCCTGGTGGGCGGGCCGGTGTTCGGTCAGGCCTTCGATGCGGGGGCGTTGGCCGGAGACGATGGTCTGGCCTTCGTCTTCGATCTGGCGCACCCGATCCCTTCACCGCTCCCGCCCGCCTATCTGGCCGCGCCGAAAGTGTTCGTCTTCGCTGACTGGGGGAGGATCTGGAACGTCCACACCCCCTATGAAATTGCCTCCGACACCGGCGCGTCGGCGGGCGCGGGGGTGAGCTTCACCCTGCTGCGCAAGCTGCACCTGAAAATTGGGGTCGCCACGCCGCTGGATCGGCCGCGAGAGGTCGCCAGCATCCAACGTTGGAAATTCCTGTTCGCCGTCGCCGGGCGGTTCTGAGGTTGCATCATGATCACGACGCCCGTCCCCCGCCTGGCCGCCGTCCCTCGGATCGATGGGCGCGGTTCGGTGACGGTAATGACCGCGTTGTGGCTGCTGGGGATCTTGTTCGTCTCGGCAATCGCGATCGACGGTGGGTACTGGTACCTGATGCGGCTCCGCGAGCAGAAGGCCGCGGATGCGGCGGCGATCGCCGGGGCGGTCGTGCTCGCGGATGGCAACACGGGCAGCATCGCCGATACCACCGACGGCGCAATCCGGGCCGCGGGGCAGGATGTCGCGGCAGCGAACGGGTTCGGCAGCGCGGCGGCAACCACGACCGTCACTTACCCCTATAACGGCAACAGCAATCAGGTCGCGGTCCTGATCTCGCGCACGGCGCCCACGTTTCTGTCCACCGCGTTCGGACTGATCTCGCAGCCGCCGACGGTCAACGCCTTTGCCGTGGCGGCGCTGGCCGAGGACACGGCCGATCCGGTGTGCATCCTGGGCCTGAACGGCCCCGTAACCATCGGTGCGCTTTCGGTCGAGCTCAACGCGAAGTGCACGGTCGCGTCCAACAGCACGTCCGCCACTGCGATCGAGGTACCCCAGGCGCTGATCGGCAGCTTCTACAGCCTGTACAGCGCGGGTGGCATCTGCGTGGTGGTGGCCGGCAACTGCGCCGATGTCGGCAGCCGCTATCTGCTGGAAGGCTATCCGGCGTTCGCGCCGATCACCGACCTGATCAAGCTCATGCTCTTCAAGACCCAGGTGGCACCGGCAGAGTTCCAGCCGCCGGTGTCCAATCCGTATCTGCCGCTGAACACGCTGTCGCTGAACCTCGCCGCCGCGCCCGCCCCGCAGAGCGTATCCCTGCCGCTGCTGCCGCTGGAGGAGACGTTCCAACCGGGCGATTACGCCAACACGCTGACTGCGAATGCCGCGGTGGATAATTTTCAACCCGGAACCTATGTGCTGGAGAACGGGATCGATATCCAGGGCGCGCTCGGGGCCAATGTGGTGGTCAACGGGACCGGCGTGACGTTCGTGGTCCAGGGCGGGGCCGTGAACATCGGCGCCTCGTCCGGCCTGAATGTCGGCGTCATCACCCATCTGTCCGCGCCGGCGGTCAATCCGGACAACCCGGCGCTGAACGGCGTACTGCTGGATATCCCGCCCTCGGCCGCGGTCGATACGCTGAGCCTCGGGAATCTCAACGTGCTGAGCGTTATGCAAGGCGCGATCTACGCGCCCGCGACCAGCGTTGCGTTGGGGGCGCTGTCGCTCAGCCTCGGTATCTCGGGTTGCGAGGTCATCGTCGCCAAGCAGGTCACGATCCCCAGCCTGGCGCTTGGCGTGTTCCCGACCAGCAGCACCGCATGCGCCGCCGCCGGCACCGCGATGCCGCATCCCTATTATGTGGAGCTGGTACAATGAACGCGGTATTTGCCAGTGATCGCCGCGCGGCAAGCGTGCTGGAATTCGCTCTGGTCACCCCGGTTCTCGTGGTCCTGGGCCTTGGACTTGCGGATTTCGGCAACGCGATCCAGCAGCAGGTTTGGCTGGAGCAGGCCACGCGCGCCGGCGGGATGGCCGCGCTGTCCGATCCACAGGATCAAGGGGCGATCGAGGCCGCGGTGACCGCGGCCAGTTGGAGCACGGTCAGTATCGCCGTCGCGTCTTCCGCAGAATGCTCGTCCGGCGCCGCGCTGGCAGCCGACGGCACCTGCCCGTCCGGCGCGCTGTATCTGTATGACACCATCACCGCGACGGTACCGTTCCAGGCATTCATCCTGCCCATCACCTCGCTGGAGGCGACCGATGTCGAGCAAGTCCCGTGACTGGCGTCTGCGCGCCGATCGGCGCGGCACCTCGGCGCTGGAATTCGCGCTGGTGCTGCCGCCGCTGCTGATGCTGCTGCTCGGCGGCGTGGCCTTCGGGCTGTTCTATTTCGCCGAGACGTCGCTGCGCTTCGCGGTGGCCCAGTACGCCCGGGACTATGCGATCAGCCAGCAGACCGGGGCCACCTTCGCCGCGCCCGCCACGCCGGCGTTCCTGTCGCAGGCAAGCCTGCGGATGACGGCAACTACCGCCACGGCGAGCGGCGGCATCAGCACGGTCACCGTGACGGGCAGCTACCCGGCCTCGTTGGTGATCCCGTTCCTGCCGACAACCACCGGCGAACTGACTGCCAGCACCGCCCTCTCGTTCCCGGTCCATGGTTAGCGCGGGATCGCATGCGGCGATGTCGCAACACCCACGCCCCATGATCTATCTCGGTCGGGATCTACCGCGGCCGGCCGATGCCGTGCACCGCGAACCCCACCGCCGCCAGCGCCGCGGGGTCGTAAACGTTGCGCAGATCCACCACCACCCGCCCGCGCATGGCCCCGGCCAGGCGTTCGGGCGCAAGCGCGCGGAACAGATTCCACTCGGTGACCAGTACCAATGCATCCGCGCCCTCCGCGGCCTCCAGCGCGTCGCGGCAGAACATTGTGCCCCCGGGCAGCAGCGGTCGGGCCTGGTCCATCCCCTCCGGGTCGAAGGCGCGGATCACCGCGCCGTCTTCGGCCAAGCGCCAGATCAGGGGCACGGACGGCGCCTCGCGCATGTCGTCCGTCTCCGGCTTGAACGTCAGCCCCAGCACCGCGATCGTCTTGCCGCGCACCGATCCGCCGCAGGCCGCCACCACCCGCCCCGCCATGCCCGCCTTGCGCGCGTCGTTCACCGCGACGGTGGTCTCCACCAGCCGCATCGGCGCGCCGTATTCCTGCGCGATGCGCATCAGCGCCAGCGTGTCCTTCGGGAAGCACGACCCGCCATAGCCCGGCCCGGGATGGAGGAACTTGCGCCCGATCCGCCCGTCCAGCCCGATGCCGCGCGCCACATCGTGCACATCCGCGCCGGTCTTCTCGCACAGATCGGCGATCTCGTTGATGAACGTGACCTTCATCGCCAGGAACGCATTGGCGGCATATTTGGTCAGCTCCGCCGTCTCCAGGGCGGTGAACACGATCGGCGCCTCGATCAGATAAAGCGGCCGGTACAGCCGCCGCAGCACCGCGCGCGCGCGCTCGGTTTCGGCACCGATCACGACCCGGTCCGGGCGCATGAAATCGCCGATCGCGCTGCCCTCGCGCAGGAACTCGGGGTTGGACGCCACGTCGAAATCCAGATCCGGCCGGGCGGCGCGGATAATCTCGGCAATGCGCCGCCCGGTGCCGACCGGGACCGTGGATTTGGTCACGACCACCGCGTAGTCGGTCAGCGCGCGCGCCACCTGCTCGGCGGCGGCGTGGACATAGGTCAGGTCGGCATGGCCGTCACCGCGGCGGGTGGGGGTGCCGACGGCGATGAACACCGCCTCGGCGCCCGCCAGCGCGGCGGGCAGATCGTCGGTGAAGGACAGCCGCCCGGCGGCCGCGTTCGTGGCCACCAGCTGCTCCAGCCCCGGCTCGTAGATCGGCATCCGCCCCGCCCGCAGCGCGGCCAGGCGCGCCGGGTCGGTTTCCACCACGGTGACGTCGGTGCCGAACTCGGCGAAGCAGGCGCCGGACACCAGACCCACATAGCCGCCGCCGATCATCGCAATACGCATGGGGGTTCTCCTACAGTGGCAGATGCGCCGGCCAGGCTGACGTCATCCTGACGGGCGCAGCGGCAGTCTGCGTCCGCAGCGGATGCGATCGCTGCACGCTGGACGCGTTCCGGACCGCTCCCGCAGGGGAACGCTTACGAAGACGTGCCTGGGCGTGGGCCAAACCGCCGGGACGGCAGGGCCGCGGCGCGGCTCAGGCCGGTTCGCGGAACAGGATCGAGGCGTTGGTCCCGCCGAAGCCGAAGCTGTTCGACAGCGCGATGCGGATCCGCCGCTCCTGCGCCGTCTTCGCCACCCGATCGATCACACTATCGCGACTCGGCGCTTCCAGGTTCAGGGTCGGCGGCGCAATCCCGTCGCGCACCGCCAGGATCGAGAAGATCGCCTCCACCGCGCCGGCCGCGCCCAGCAGATGCCCGGTGGCGGATTTGGTGGACGACATCGCCAGGCCGCGCGCCGCGTCCCCGAACAGCCGCTCCACCGCTTCCAGCTCCAGATCGTCGCCGAGCGGGGTGGATGTACCGTGCGCGTTCACATACTGGACTTGTTCGGGCGTGATCCGCCCGTTGCGCAGCGCGTTCCGCATGGAGCGGAACGCGCCCTCATGGTGCTCGGCCGGGGCGGTGATGTGGTAGGCGTCGCCGGACATGCCGTAGCCCGCCACTTCGCCGTAGATTTTGGCCCCGCGGCGCTGCGCGTGCTCCAGCTCCTCCAGGACCACGACGCCGGCGCCTTCGCCCATGACGAATCCGTCGCGGTCCTTGTCCCAGGGACGGGACGCCGCCTGGGGCCGGTCGTTGAAGCCGGTGGACAGCGCGCGCGCGGCGGCGAATCCGGCGATGCCGAGTTCGAACACGGTCGCTTCCGCTCCGCCGGCCACCATCACATCCGCGTCGCCCAGCTGGATCAGCCGGGACGCGTCGCCGATCGCGTGCACGCCGGTGGCGCAGGCGGTCACGGCGCAGTGATTCGGGCCCTTGAAGCCGTATTTGATGGAGACGTTGCCCGATGCCAGATTGGCCAGCGCGGATGGAATGAAGAACGGCGACAACCGCCGCGCCTTGCCTGACGCCACCAGGACCGAAGCCTCATAGACCGTCTGCAGCCCGCCGATGCCCGAGCCGAGCATCACGCCGGTGGCGCAGCGCTCATCCTCGGTTTCGGGCGTCCAGCCGGAATCTTCCACCGCCTCCGTGGCCGCGACCATGGCCAGCTGGATGAAGCGGTCCATCTTCTTCTGATCCTTGACCGGGATCCATTCGTTGATGTCGAGACCGCCCTCGGCGCGCGTGCCGGCGGGGACCTGGCCCGCGACCTGGCACGGGAGGTCCTTGGCATCGAACGTGGTGATGGCACCGATGCCCGACTGCGACTCGATCAGCCGGCGCCAGACATGGGGCACGCCCAGACCCAGCGGGCAGACGATGCCCATACCCGTGACGACCACGCGCCGCATGGCCCGCTCCCCGTTCCGCGCGCCCGATCAGGCGGCTTTCTGCTTCTCGATGTAGTCGATCGCATCCTTGACGGTGCTGATCTTCTCGGCCGCGTCCTCGGGGATCTCGACGCTGAAGGCTTCCTCGAACGCCATCACCAGTTCGACGGTATCGAGACTGTCGGCGCCGAGATCGTCGATGAAGGACGCCTCGGGGGTCACTTTCGCTTCCTCCACGCCCAGATGTTCGACCACGATCTTCTTCACCCTGTCGGCGATCTCGCTCATCGGCTTGGCAACTCCTGGCTGGTGGGAACCCCGGCAGGGGGCTCGGGCCGCGCGCTCGCGGTGGGGGCGCTTAGCATGGTTGCCGGCCGGCGCCAACGGCGGCGCCGCGCGGGGGCTGGACCGGACGGGCGGTCGGGGGCCGCGACCCGGGCTCTCAGTCCTTATGCGACCGGCCGTAATCGGTCAGCCGCAGCTCGATCCGCCGGTTACGAGCGTAGGCCGCCGGGGCGGTCGCCGGGTCCAGCGGATGATGCGCGCCGTAGCCGGTCGCGGACAGGTGGTTGGCCGGCACGCCCTCGGCGATCAGCAGCCGGACCACTTCCACTGCGCGCTGCGTGGACAGAACCCAGTTCGA
>JAKAZJ010000045.1 GCA_021826565.1 Pseudomonadota bacterium
GGGCTTCGGGAGCGTCCGACTTTTGCTTTCAAGATGGGTCTTTCAATCAAGGCCGTCGGCTTTAGGAGCGGCGATACGCAGAAGGTGCGGCGCAAGGATCGGCAGGACGAACAGCGTCAGGATCGTTGCGGTTGTGAGGCCACCGAGGATGACGATGGCCATCGGCCCCTCGATGGCGTCGCCAGGGGAGCCGGTGGCAAGTGCGAGCGGGAGCAGGCCGAGGGCGGTCACACAGGCGGTGATCAGGATTGCCGGAAGCCGGTCGGCAGCAGCCTGACGCGCGATCTCTGCTGACCAGGGTTTGTCGCTGACCTCCATGAGCCGGCGCATGTGAATAAGGAGCAACAGGCCGTTGCGCAGGGTGAGGCCGAACAGCGTTGCCAAACCGACCATGGCGCCAAGTTCGAGATGGCCACCAAGGAAGACCCAGGTCGCCGCGATGCCGCCAGAGAAGGCGATCGGCAGGATCGCCATGATCAGCACAACGGCCCGTGCCTCGCGCAGGGCGAGCGCGATCAGGATCAGGATGCCGGCAAGCGCTGCGGCGGCGCGGACGGCAAGTTCGCGCCGCGCGGTGCCGCCGGCGACTGCCGTGCCGCCGTAGCGGACATAAACGCCCGTGCCCAGCCGAAGCCTGGCGAGCCTCCGACGCAAGCTGCGGATCACCGGAGCGGCATGGCCATGCGCGACCTGGACGGTGACGACCTGAACGCGGCGGCCGTCGTTGTGCAGGATCTGCGCCGGAACCCGCGTCTGGCGAATTGTCGCGATACGGTCGAGGGGCACGATCATGCCGCCGTCAGCCGTGACCGGGAGTTCGCCGATTTCGGCTGGCTGATGCCTGATCGACGCGGGGAACGTGACGACGATCGGCTCGACGAGGGTGCCGCGATATACATGGCCGACAGTGGCGCCCGAATACGCGATCTTCATAGTCTCGAGCGCTGCGCGGGGGGTAATGCCGTATCGCAGCATCGCCGCGCGGTTCAGGTTGATCGCGAGGGCTGGCACCTGCTGGACGGCAGCCATGCTTGCCGCGCGCACGCCGGACACCCCGCGTGCCGCCGCCACGATCCGCGCCGCGGCGATGTCGATTGTATCGAGGCTGGGGCCGAAGACCGAAACGGTCACCGGGGCGGTGACGCCGGACAGGCTTTCATCGACACGCTCGCTGAGAAATGTGCGCGACCACCAGGACAGGCCGTCGATATGGTCGACCGACGCCAGGATCTGCCGCGTCGATCGTTCGACGTGGCGGTTGCCGGTCTTGCTGAGCGTGATGTCGATCTCGGCCTTGTTCACACCGGCATGACCGTTGCTCATCGAAGCGCGGCCGATATGCATCACGACATCCCCAACCGAGGGGAGGTTCTTGAGCGTGTGGATCGCGAGGCGGCCAATGGCGAGCATCGCGTCGATCGACGTGCCAGGTGCGGCGAGATAATGGACGATGACGTCGTTTTCTCGAAAGCGCGGCAGGAATCGAGTTTGCAGCAGCGGCACGCTGATGCCAGCCAGCAGGATCAGGGCGAGCGCAGCGGCGATGAAGGCGCGTCCGTGATGTTCCAGCCTGCCGAGCGCGCTGCGATAAGCCGGGCGCAGCAGTGCGATCGGCGGCGTGTGGTCCGCTGCCGCGGCGGGCCGGACCAGGAGCAGAGCGGCGAGGGCTGGGGTAAGGACCAGCGCGACAACGAGCGACGCGCCGATCGCGGCGATGTAGGCGATGCCGAGGGGGGCGAACAGCCGACCGGCGACACCGCCGAGTGCGAGCACGGGGGTGAAGGCGATGGCGACGGCGGTGCTGGCAAAGATGATGGCACTGCGCACTTCCAGCGATGCCCGGAAAATAACGCGGAGCGGTGGTTCCGGGCTGCCGGCGATACGGTTCTCGCGCAGGCGGCGGGTGATGTTTTCGACATCGACAACCGCATCATCGACGAGTTCGCCGAGTGCAATGGCAAGACCGGCGAGCGCCATTGTATTCAGCGTGATCCCGAGGGCCGTGATGACGGCGGTAGCGACAAGCAGCGAAACCGGGATTGCCACGAATGAGATGACCGAGGCCCGCCAGTCGCGAAGCGCGACGAGAAGGACAAACAGGATCAGCGCCGCGCCGATCAGCAGTACATGGCCGAGATCGGCCAGTGCGACATGAATGAACGTAGCCGGTGTGAAGGCTTTGGGATCAACCTCGATCCCTTGCGCCTCAAGGCCCGGCGTCAGCCGCGCGACCGTTCGGGCCGCCTGGTCGGCCACCTCCAGCGTGTTCGCGCCGTAGAGCGAGGAGACGATCATTAGCAGGCCGGGGTGACCGTGGATCAGCGCCGCGCCGTAGCGGGGCGGCGCCGACAGCCGAACGCTTGCCACATCGCCGAGGCTGATCGGCGCGCCGTCGCTTGTGCCGAGCCAGGTCTTCGCCAGGGCCGAGGCGGTGCGTGCCTGGCCGTGCGGGGCAAGCACCAGCCGCTGGTTGCCGTTGTCGATGAAACCGGCTCCGAGCACGGCGCTGCCGCGCCGGGCGGCGCGTGCCACGTCCTGCATCGTGAAGCCGGTGGCGAGGAGCGATCGGGGCCGGATCGCGACATCCAGCTGCGGCGGGCGGGCGCCGAAGATTACAACGTTCGCAACGCCGGGCACCGCCTGCAGGGCGGACCGCAGTCCGGTTTCGGCGATGGCGGTCAGGCGTTCGAGCGACATGCCGTGCCGGGCGTAGAGGCCGATATCGAGGGCTGTGCCGGTGGAGGACTGCATCGGCGCGAGGCGTGGCAGGATCCCGGCCGGGAGCGCACCGCCGAGCTCGCTCAGGCGCCCGGCGACGCGCTGCCTGTCCTGATACGGATTGGTGCCGCCATGAAAGACGAGATGGATGACGGACAGGCCAGACTCCGACGACGAGCGCATCTTCGCGAGCCCCGGCAGGCCGGTGAGGGTGCGTTCGAGGCGATCGGTGACCACCTGCTCGGTCTGCAGCGCGCTGAAACCGGGCGCCGCTGTCTGGATCACGACGGTGGGGGCGGTGAAGGTGGGGAACACATCGTAGCGGGCGGTGGGCAGGCGGGAGAGCTGAAGGGCCGCAAAGCCCGCGACCAGAAGCACGACGACGAGGCGGTAGCGCAGGGCGGCGCGGACGATCGGGGACAGCATGAGATTGGCTCAGTTGTCGTTCGCAGCGGATGCGCCGCCGCCAGCCAGTGCCGAGTTCAGCAGCCCGGCGCCCGACGTCACGATCGCCGGGTGGGCCGGAAGGTCTGCGCCGGGGACGAAAAACCCGGCGATCGTGCCCGCATGCCGCAGCGGATGGGTCGTTGTCACACGGTACATCGCGAAATGGTTTGCACCGATGCGAACGAAAACGAAGGACGCATTATCGTGCCAGACCAGCGCGCCAGCGGGCACGTCGTAGCCAGTGACCGCGCGGGGCGCGCGGAGTATGACGGCGAGCGGCGAGCCGATGGCCAGCGCCGGGCCGGTGTAGAAAAAGGCCTGCCCCAGCAACCCCTTCGGGATCCGTCCGGCAGACCCGACAGGACGCAGCGTGACGCGAGACCCGTCCGGCGCCTTGGCCGATGCGGCCGCCGGGGCGGCAAGTGCGGCACCTGCCTGCACAACCGAGACCAGCGAACCACCGGCGCTGATTGTCCTGAACGCAGCGCCATCATCGGCAATTCCCGTTCCCAGGGCGGCTCCGTAGCGCGCTTTCGCCCGGGCCAGCAAATCTTCAACACGCGCTTGCGCGATGGCGGTTTGAGCCTGGATCTGCTGCAGGCTAGCCTTGGAGACGTTACCGCCAGAGCGATAAAGCTTCCGGGCACGGGCCAGATTCGCATCGTTCAGCGTCAGCGTTGCGCGTGCTGCGACGATCCGGTGCCGCAAGGTGATGACTGGCGTGGGGTCGATCACCATGCCGTAGGCCGCGGAGCCGGGATGTTTAGTCTCAAGGCGCAGGACGCTTGTCTTGATGAGGCCACTGCTCATGGTGGCCGCATCGATCGTCACGCTGCGGGGGACTCCGGCATGCGCGGCAGCTGCGGCGCAAACCAGTGACAGGCTTACGCCGATGGCCTGCAAATGCCGCTTCATATGTGGCTCTCCCGGAAAATGGGGTGATGGAGCGCGTCGGCCAGGGCTGCGAGGGCACGCAATCGCTGCGCATCCGCGGTCAGCGCCTGTTCGCGGACCAGGGTTGTCCGCCGTTCGGCCTCGACCATCCGGAGCCGGCCGGTCGCACCGGCGCGGTAGGCTTCAACGGCCTGGTGTTCGCGCTGGCGGGCGGTCGCGAGGAGGAGCTGCGCCTCGCGGGCAACGCGCCCACTGCCGTGCAGGGCGGCCTCTGCGGTGTCGATCTGGTGGAGAACACGCGCCTGAGCCAGATCGAACGCGGCGGCCGCGCCCCGGCGCCTGGCGCGGGCCTCGGCGATCGGGCCTTGGTTCTGGTTGAGAATTGGCAGCGGCAGAGAGAGGGCGAGGATGAACTTGTTGGCGCCCTGGTCGTAGTGATATCCGGGTCCGATGCGGAATCCCGGAAACTGCTGGTCGATCGCCTTGCGCAGCGAGGCATCGGCCGCGCGATAACGCGCATAGGCCGCGACGACCGATGGCCTGGTGACCAGTGCTGTGCGGGTAAGCGCGGCGAGGTGGGCCGGCGGCACCGGATGTGCGAAGGCGGCGAAGTCGAGGCGCACATTCCGAAGGGCTGCGACGGGCATGCCGACCGCGGCGGCGAGGCGGGTCCGGTCGGTGTCGATGCGGATCTGAGCTTTGGCGGCGTCAAGCCGTGCCCTGTCTGCCGCCTCGGCCGCGCTGGCGCGCGCGGTCTCGCCGAGCATGCCAGACATCACGCGCTGAGAGATGAGGCGTGACGCCGATTCAGCGTAGCCGGCGGCGCGCGCCTTGATCGTGGCGATGCGTTCGTCCTGCCAGAGTGCGAGCAGCGCGTTGCGGACGCTGCTGCGTTCCCGCCATGCCGCAGCGGCGACGAGGGTTCGCGCGGCAAGCTGACGATCCCGCGCGGCGGCGATGCCAGCCGCGCGCGCGCCGAGATTGGAGACGAGAAAACTGATGACCGGCCCGATCTTGATTGGCGACGGAAAGGCTTGCGTCGCATTGAAGCTCGGTGCGAGGGAGAGCGTGGGGTTCGGGAGCTGGCGGGCGGTGGTCACCGCCGCCTTCGCGGCGTCGTAGGCGGCGACGCTGATCCGTAGATCGGGCCGCTCATAGACGGCGACGAGCGTCAGGGCTCTCAACCCCCACTGCCCGTGCGGCGAGGCGCCCATCGCGGCGAGGAAGCGGCGGAGCTCCGGCTGGTCGAGACGGCGACCGATTAGTGCCGTGGCCGAAGCACGGGGATGCAATGGTGCGGGCTGATACCGGGCACAGCCGGCAAGCAGTGTCGCAAGCGTAAGAACACCGACGCGGCTGGGTCTGAAACGGAGATGCTGGGAAGTTTTCTTCATGGCTTCAAGCGGGAACGAAATCGCGCTTTAGCCGCCGAGAATGACGTTTCCGCCTCGCCAGAATGACGATTTCGTCAGTTTGGGCTCACCGTTTCGGGATCAGCGCACGGACGTTGCGACCAGAAGCGACACGGTGGTGCCCAACCCCTGAGTGCTTTCGATCGTGACGCGTCCCCCATGCAGGTCCATGATCGCGCGGACCACCGCGAGGCCGAGCCCGAGATTGCCGCCGACATGCGAGCGTGCCGGATCTGCACGGTAGAACCGGTCGAATACACGCGGCAGATGCTCGGATGCGATCCCCTGCCCGGTATCCTTTATGCGGATGGCAAGCTGTTCCGGCGCTTCCGTAACCTCGATGGTGATCTGCCCGCCGGCGCTGGTATGGACGATCGCATTGGCTACCAGATTACCGAGTGCCTGCTGGAGGAGAATGCGGTCGAACCGGATCGGCAGCCCCGGACGGACACGGGCGGTCAGCGACAGGCCCGCCTCTGCTGCCATTGGCTGGTAGAATTCGAGCACCGTCGCGATCTCTGTGCCAAGATCAAGGGTTTCAACGGCAGGTGGCGCCCCGACCATCTCGGCGCGGGCAAGGAACAGGAGGCTCTGGATGACCCGGCTGATGCGGGTGCATTCCTCGAGCGCGGAGCCGAGAACCTCGCGATACGCATCGTCTGAGCGCGGCCTCGATAACGCGACTTCCAGTTCGCCGCGCAGATTGCTGATCGGCGTCCGCAGTTCGTGAGCCAGGTCGGCCGAGAACTGGGACAGCTGGACGAAGGATTGCTCCAGCCGGTCCAGCATCAGGTTGAACGTGTTGGCGAGCGCAGCGAGTTCGGCCGGTAGCCCCACGACGTCGAGACGTTCATGCAGGGTCGACAGGCGGATGTTTTCGGCGGTTTCGGCAATGCGTTCGATCGGGCGCATGCCTGAACGGGCGATGAGATATCCAAGAACGGCGCAGAGGATGATCGATACTGCAAGGACCAGGGTCAGCGTTTCGCGGAAGCGGAGCAGGAGCGCCTGCGAGCCGGGGCTGGCGATGGCGATCTGCAGCATGAAGCCGTTCGGCAGGCGCTGGGTGAGGACACGAAACGCCATACCGCCGCTATTGAGCGTGCGGAAGTTCGGCAAGCTGGCTGATGAGGGCAGAGGCAGATGATTGCCCTGTGACTGGAGGGCGATCCGACCGTGCGGGCCGATAATGCGGAACTGTATCTCGTGGGCGTTGCCCGCTCGCTCAAGTGACGATGCAATAGTGCGCGATGCGGACGGATCGGCAGCGCCACCCAGCGGGCGGGCAATCCGCGCGAGCACCTGTAGAGTATGATCCTCCTGTCCGGCGATGCGCGCGCCGAACGACCAGGACAGGAAGCTCGTAGCCAGGAGGACGAGCAGGAACGCCGTGCCGGCATACCATGCGGTCATCCGCAGGGACATCGATCCGCCGGCGCCCGGCGATGGAGGATCAGCCGCCACGGTCTTCGAGCACGTAGCCCACACCGCGAACGGTGTGGATCAGCCGGCGGAAGAACGGGTCGTCCAGCTTCGCGCGGAGGCGGTACATGTGAACGTCGACCACGTTTGTGCCGGAATCGAAGTTGATGTCCCAGACCTGTTCGGCGATGACCGTTCGGGAGATGACATCGCCGGCGCGGCGGGCCAGCAATGACAGCAGGCGGAATTCCTTCGGCGTCAGATCGAGCACCTGCCCCGCCCTTATCGCCCGGTGTCCCGAGAGGTCGATCTCGAGATCGGCGATCTGGATCAGCGCGGGTTGCCGAGCATGTCCCCGCCGCAGAATAGTGCGTACACGGGCAAGCAGCTCGGAAAACGCGAAGGGCTTGACGAGATAATCATCGGCTCCGGCCTCCAGCCCGGCGACGCGGTCTGTCACCTGGTCGCGCGCGGTGAGCAGAAGAACCGCGGTGTGGCTATCGCGGCGGCGGATTTCGTCGAGGATTTCGAAGCCATTGCGTCGTGGCAGCATGACGTCGAGGATGATGACGTCATAGCCACCATGGCGGGCGAATTCGAGCCCTGTCTCTCCATCCGCCGCCACATCCGCCGTGAAGCCATTCTCTTCAAGACCCTTGCGGAGATAGGCCGCGGTCTTCCCCTCATCCTCGACGATAAGAACCCTCACCGCGCAGCGCCCTCCACGCGCGGCGGCGGGCATCCCTCCGCACCCACTGCATGATTGCCGGCGAGCAGGACGGTGGCGCCATCGGCGGCACGTGTCACGAGCCGAGATGAAGGCAATGCAGCTGCGAGTCGAGGCAGGACGGCAGCCGTGGACCCTTCCGAAGCAGGGATTGTCAGGGTTGAGAACATCCTTTGCAGCCTCTGCTCCTCGATTTCCCCGATCCTGAGCGTCAGCGCCCGGCCCGAGGGCGTGATGACAGATACACCGGTTTTCCACAGACGCAGCACCAGCCGCTGATCGGCGACAAGCCCGTGCGCGGCGAGAACCATCACCAGATCCGCGCTCCTTCCGTCATCCCAGCGCGGCAACACCGGGATGACAGAAGGCGTTGCGTGGGGTGCGAGGAACGCAAGCGCGTTGCGGAACGTCCACGGCGCCGGTGAGCGCCAACCGAGCTGGACGAGAGCGCGCCGAAGCCCGCCGGCCGGGCCGATCCACTGGATTGTCAGCGTGCCAGAAAAGCTGCCGAGCATGCCGAGGCTGCGTGTTGGCAGGTTTTGCCATCCGCGTTGTAGCCAGTCGCGGCACGTCATCGTCGAGCTCGCGCGCCCCGCTTCATGACGCGCCAGATCGGCATGGCGGTTGAGGGCGATCGCCGGCGTACCGGCGATGGCGAGCGTGGCCGCCGTGATGGCGACGAGGCGCCAGGGGGCCACCGGTTCGACCGGGCGCGCAACATAGGCGAGGCCGAGACCGGTCGCCCACGCGAATCCGAAGCTCAGCGCGGCCAATTCGGATGAAAACCAGTCCAGCCCGAGATAGACGCGACTACCGAGCTGCAGCGCCGCGAACAGGACCGTCGGCGTTATCAGCGCCAGGCGCGCGCGTGTGCCGAGCTGGCGACCGGCGATAACGGTCAGGATACCATAGACCGCGCATGACGTTGCAAGATCGCCGCCCGGAAACGGCATCAAGCTCCAGCCGGGCGCAATCGGCGACGGTGGCGCGCGATGCAGGGCGAGATCAAGCCCCGCTGTAAACAGGGACGCGCCGATCACCGCGGCGATGCCGTAGGCCGCACCACGCCACGCACTCTGCCGGTCGAGCCAGACGAGCGCGATTACGGCGACCGCTAACGTGACCACGCCGCTGCCAAGCCGCGAGAACGTCACCGCCGCTTCCATCGGGATGCCGCTTCGATAGGGCGCGAGGAAATGCAGGATCGCGTGATCGGCATAGACCAGCGGATCTCCGGCTATCAGGTCCTGCAGGACACCGAGCAAAAGCCACAGGCTACCGGCAAGGGCGCAGGCGAGGGTGATCAGGCCGGACAGTTCCGTCCTTGCCGGATCGAGGATGGAGGCCACCGCGCTCCGGATCCGCCCTTTGCCGCCGCGGGC
>JAKAZJ010000046.1 GCA_021826565.1 Pseudomonadota bacterium
GTCGTCCCCTCTGTAATCCCCACTGGCATCCCCCCTGTCATCCCACCTGTCATCCCCTTGGGCGGGCCGCTGGGCGGGCCGCTGCCGACGCCCCTCGGCGCGCTGTTCGACCGCCCGGTGGTGGTGGTGCATCCCGGCGCCGGGAACGCGATGAAGCAATGGCCGGCATCGCATTTCATCGCCCTTCTGGGGTTGATCCTGGCGCGCCATCCGGTGCGGATTCTACTGATCGGCGGCGCGGAGGAGGCCGCGGTGGCGGCGGCGGTCGCGGCCGGGCTCGGAGATCCGGATCGCGTCGGCTCGGCGGTCGGACAACTGGGACTGGGCGCGCTGCCAGGGGTTCTGGCGCGCTGTGCCCTGTTCATCGGCAACGACAGCGGGCCGAAACATATCGCCGCCGCCCTGGGCGTGCCGACGCTCGGCATCCATTCGGGCACGGTGGACCCCGCGGAATGGGGGCCGCTTGGGGATACGGCGATGGCGGTGGCGCGCGCGATGAGCTGCGCGCCCTGTTATCTGAACCGTCCCAAAGACTGCCCGCGGGACCTGGTCTGTATCCGCGGGATCGCACCGGGAGCCGTGTACCGGCTGGTGCGCCCGATTCTGGCCGCGTTGGCCCCGCCCGCGGTCCCGCGCCGGCGGCGCCGCGCGCCGGCGCGGTAGCCGGTGCGCGCCGGCGTGGAAACCGGTATCAAAGCTCAGGCTACCCCGGGGAGAAACCGCCCATGATCGGAAGCTACGTCCATGGCGCCAGCGACATCCCGCTGCTCGGCCAGACCGTCGGCGCGAATTTCGCCGCGACCGTCGCACGCTGGCCCGACCGCCCCGCCCTGATCGTGCCGCCGCGGGACGTACGCTGGAGCTACGCCGAACTGGCCGCGCGCGTCGAGGACTTCGCCGCCGGCCTGCTCGCCTTGGGGCTGAAGCCGGGCGACCGGGTTGGAATCTGGTCGCCCAACAACCCGGAATGGGTGGTCACCCAGTTCGCCACCGCGCGTGCCGGGCTGATCCTGGTCAATATCAATCCGGCTTATCGCCTGACCGAGCTGGAATATGCGCTGAACAAGGTGGGCTGCCGGGCGCTGGTGACCGCGACCGCATTCAAATCCTCGGACTATGTCGGAATGCTGGAAACACTGGCGCCGGAACTGGCGACCGCCCGGCCCGGGGCGCTGGCGGCGGCGCGGTTGCCGGACCTGCGCACGGTGATCCAGATCGGCGGACCTGCGGCGGCCGGCACGATCGCATTCGCCGCCGTGACCGGCGATGCGGCAAGCCGGACCCGGCTGGCGGAGATCGAAGCCGGATTGCAGTTCGACGACCCGATCAACATCCAATTTACCTCCGGCACCACAGGCGCGCCCAAGGGGGCGACCCTGACGCACCACAACATCGTCAACAACGGTTATTTCATCGGCAAAGCGATGCGCCTGACCGAGCAGGATCGGCTGTGCATCCCGGTGCCATTGTATCATTGTTTCGGCATGGTGTTGGGGAATCTCGCCTGCACCACGCATGGCGCGGCGATGGTCTATCCCGGGGAAGGGTTCGACCCGTTGGCCACGCTGCGGACGGTTGCGGAGGAGCGCTGCACCGGGCTGCATGGCGTGCCGACGATGTTCATCGCCGAGCTCGATCACCCTGAGTTCAAACAGTTCGACCTGTCGCATCTGCGCACCGGCATCATGGCCGGCTCCCCCTGTCCGATCGAGGTGATGCGCCGCGCGGTGTCCGAGATGCACCTGTCCGAGATCACGATCGCCTATGGCATGACCGAGACCAGCCCGGTCAGCTTCCAGACCACCGCGGACGACCCGCTGGAACGCCGCGTATCCACGGTGGGGCGGATCCACCCGCATGTGGAGGTGAAGATCGTGGATGCGGGCGGCCATATCGTTCCGCGCGGGGCCACCGGCGAATTATGCACCCGCGGCTATCCGGTGATGCGCGGCTACTGGGGCGATCCCGAGCGCACCGCGGAGGCGATCGACCCCGCGCGCTGGATGCACACCGGCGACCTGGCCACGATCGACGCCGAGGGCTACTGCAACATCGTCGGCCGCATCAAGGATATGATCATCCGCGGCGGTGAGAACGTGTATCCGCGCGAGATCGAGGAGTTCCTCTATCGCCACCCGAAAATCCAGGACGTGCAGGTGTTCGGCGTGCCGGATGCGCGATTCGGCGAGGAGATCGCCGCCTGGATCAAACCACGCCCCGGCGAGCGCCTGACCGCCGAGGAGGTCGCAACGTTCTGCCGCGGCCAGATCGCGCATTTCAAGGTGCCGCGGCATATCCGCTTCGTCGACGAGTTCCCGATGACGGTGACCGGCAAGGTGCAGAAGTTCCTGATGCGCGAACGGATGGCGGCCGAGCTTGGCGTGGCGGAGGCAAAAACCGCCTGACCGAGAGTGACCGGACAGCGGGACTGTAAAAGTATTTACGTATAGCGCAATATTCCGCGTCCTTGCACCCGCATGTGTAAAATGTTTACTGACCCGACTCGGCCGGCGAATCGTTGATTGGCATCAATGACTGGCGGCGGCAGGGCAGCTTGAGTATCCTGGTGGGACGGGTGCGCCCCCCGGGGCGAGCTCGTCCATAACGCCAGTCAACGAAAATAGGGAGACAGTGAATGAAACTTGCCAACCCGGCCCCACTGGGGCTGACCGGTTTTGCCCTGACCACCTGGCTGCTCAGCATGATCAATGCCGGCTGGTATCCAGGGACCGAAATGGGGATGGTCCTGGCCTCGGCCTTCGCCTTCGGCGGCACCGCACAATTCTTCGCCGGGCTGATGGAAATGTCGAAGGGCAACACGTTCGGCTTTCTCGCGTTCTGCTCCTACGGTGCGTTCTGGTGGACCTTCGCGCTGTTCGTGCATTTCTTTGCCGCCGGCGTCACCGGGCCGTTCGTTGGCTGGTGGCTGCTCCTGTGGGGCGTGTTTACCTTCTATATGTGGGTCGCTTCGCTGGCGCTGAACCGGGCGGTGATGCTGATCTTTCTGGCGCTGTGGATCACCTTCGCCCTGCTGGGCTTCGGTGCGATCACCGGCATTGCCAGCCTCAGCGTGTTCGGCGGCTATATGGGTCTCGTGACGGCGTTCCTGGCCGCTTATCTGGCCGCCGCCGAGGTCATCAACGAAACCCATGGCAAGACCGTGCTGCCGATCGGCGCACGGACCTGATCCGTCCGCTCCTTCCCGCCCGCCCGGGCGGGAAGGGGTGCCTTGAACCGGCTTTGCCGGACGCTTAGCCTGAGCCGAACGGCGCCCCCCGGCCGGGCCGGGTGGTCAGGACCAGATATCCGAGGAAACCACAACATGCCCGACACGCACCCCGCCGATAACCAGCTTTTTCCGGTCCGCCCCGAGATCGCCGCCCACGCCCATGTAACCGCCGAGCGTTATCGCGCCATGTATGAGGCCGCCGCGCGCGATCCGGATGCGTTCTGGGCCGAACAGGCCGGGCGAATCACCTGGATGAAACAGCCGACCCGGATCAAGAACGCCAGCTTTGCCGGCAACGTCTCCATCAAATGGTTCGAGGATGGGGAGCTCAACGCTTCCGTCTCCTGTCTCGACCGCCATGCCGCTGCGCATCCCGACCGGGTGGCGATCATCTGGGAAAGTGACGATCCTTCGGTATCGTCCCGGATCACCTACCAGCAGTTGCACGAGCAGGTCTGTCGGCTGGCGAACAGCTTACGTGGGCTGGGGGCGAAGAAGGGCGACCGCATCACGATCTACATGCCGATGGTGCCGGAAGCGGCGGTCGCGATGCTGGCCTGCGCGCGTATCGGCGCAGTGCATTCCGTTGTGTTCGGCGGTTTTTCGCCCGACAGCCTGGCCAACCGGCTGATCGATTGCGAATCGACCATGCTGATCACCGCCGACGAGGGCCGCCGCGGTGGGCGTAAGGTGCCGCTGAAAGCCAATGCCGACGAGGCGCTAAAATTATGCCCCGGCGTGAAAAGCGTCGTGGTGGTCAAGGTCACCGGCGCAGACGTGCCGATGGTTGCCGGCCGCGATCACGACTACGCCGCGCTGTGCGCCGCCGCCGCGCGCGATTGCACGCCAGAGCGAATGAGCGCCGAAGACCCGCTGTTCATCCTCTATACCTCGGGCAGCACCGGCAAACCGAAGGGCGTGCTGCACACCACCGGCGGCTACATGGTCTGGGCCAGCTTCACCCATGAGCTGGTGTTCGACTACAAGCCCGGCGAAATCTATTGGTGTACTGCCGATGTCGGCTGGGTCACCGGCCACACGTACATCGTGTATGGTCCGCTCGCCAACGGCGCGACCACGGTGATGTTCGAAGGCGTGCCGAACTACCCCGACAGCTCGCGCTTCTGGCAGGTCTGTGACAAGCACCAGGTCAACATCTTCTACACCGCGCCCACCGCGATCCGCGCCCTGATGCGCGATGGGGAGGCGCCGGTCGAGAAGACCTCGCGCAAATCCATCCGCATCCTGGGCACGGTGGGCGAACCGATCAATCCGGAAGCCTGGCTCTGGTATCACCGCGTGGTGGGTGAGCATCGCTGCCCGATCGTCGATACCTGGTGGCAGACCGAAACCGGCGGCATCTTGATCTCGCCGCTGCCCGGCGCCACCGCGCTGAAGCCCGGCTCGGCCACCTTGCCGCTGCCCGGAGTGAAGCCGATGATCGTCGATGCCGACGGCCACGAATTGCACGGCGCCTGCGAGGGCAATCTCTGTCTGGCCGATTCCTGGCCCGGGCAGATGCGCACCGTATTCGGCGACCATGATCGTTTCGTGCAGACCTATTTCTCGACCTTCAAGGGGCTGTATTTTACCGGCGACGGCGCGCGGCGCGACAAGGACGGTTACTACTGGATCACCGGCCGCGTGGACGATGTGATCAACGTCGCCGGCCACAGGATGGGTACTGCCGAGGTGGAAAGCGCGCTGGTATCCCACCACAAAGTCGCGGAAGCGGCGGTGGTGGGCTTCCCGCACGACATCAAGGGTCAAGGCATCTACGCCTACGTGACCCTGAAACTCGGCGAAGAACCCACCGATGCACTGCGCAAGGAGCTGGTCGCCTGGGTCCGTAAGGAGATCGGGCCGATTGCCGCCCCGGACGCGATCCAGTGGGCACCCGCCCTGCCCAAGACCCGCAGCGGGAAGATCATGCGCCGCATCCTGCGCAAGATCGCTGCCAACGAGACCGACAGCCTGGGCGATATCTCGACGTTGGCCGACCCGGCGGTAGTGACCGAACTGGTGGACAACCGGGTGCGCTGACGCAACGCGCCCCGCCCGTGCCGGCTGCGGGCGGGGCCGTCGATTATGTCGCTCCTTGCGTGTATCACAAGCCATTACGGGTGAGCGGCATTCAGAGGGGCCTACGATCCGCGACCAATGCCATCGAGCGGAGTGGCGAGATATGCCGGTCACGGCACGCGGCTAACCCGGCGCGCCCGGTCCCGCCATCGCCGCCGCGCCAAGGCGAACCGCGGTCAGATCCATCTCCACCTCGCCGAACCAGTCGGTCTGGAAACGAAGATGCACCGGCAGCGGCGGTCCGCCGGGGGCCAGCGGTGCGAACCAAGCCGAGCCTTGCATCGGCCGGCTGTCGCGCGCGCGATGGCCATACAGGAACCCGGCCACCATCCGGCCGGTGAAATCGCAGCGCCGCGCGGGGCCGGCGAAGATGCTGCGTCCGGTCCGCGCCAGCACCACGCGCCCGGCATCGCGCGCCGAGATCACGCTCAGCCGGCGGCCATCGAACGTGTGAACCGAGTCGGCGCAGCTGTGCCGCACCGCCAGATGGTGCAGCAGATCCACGACCGCGGACATGGTATCGATCGTACCGCGCTGGTCGGCCGGCGGCACCTTGTGACGCTCGACGCGGATCGGCGGCATCACCGCGCGCAGGCGGGGAATGGCATCACGGTAAGTCAGAATCAGATGATGCGGATCGCCGTGCCAGATCCCGTCGGCGACGTAACGATACGGTGCCGCGCGGCCGGTGCGCCACGCGCCCGCCACCCGGTCCACCTGATGGCCGCGATAGAAGAAGCCCACCAGACCGGTGGTGCGATAGGATAGCCGCATCCGATACCCACCGGGCCATAGTGCCAGTCCGACCTGGAAATGCAGGATCTGAAACCCGTGCGCATAGGCGCGGTAGCTCAGTACTGCATCCGTTGTCCGAGCGGGCGGGGCCAGCGCGGTCAATGTGAGGGCGAGGAGCAGGAGAAGGCCCGACGGATGCTGTCGCCGCCCGTTCCGAACCAGGTCCGAGCGGGCCTGGGGACTGGCCTTCACCTGCCCCATGCTCACCCCGCCTGGCGTCGGTCGATCTCGGCCTGGACGGCGGCTTGCGACTGGCCGCGGAACTCCTCGCTATGATCGCGGGCGAAGGCGTAGCTTTCTTCCCGCCATTCGCGGCTATGCTGGAAATGCGGCAGCACGTAGCGCGCCATCAATTCGAAATGGCGCAAGGTGGCGGGGAAATCGGCCCAATTATGCGCCAGTTCCAGGATCGCGCCGAACCCGCCGGCGCCGTCCAGAAGCTGGGTGATATAGGCGATGGCGTCGTCGGGCGTGCCGATGCAGGCGGCCTGGTTGTCCAGCAGGTATTCGTAGGCATCGCCGATGCCGGCCGGCACGATCGGGAATGTGCCGACGTCGCGGAAATACTGCGCGAAACGTTCCAGCCCGAAGCGGACATTGGCGCGCGCCTGTTCGCGGGTCTCGGCGATGTGGAACATCGATACCAGCCGCCAGTTGCGCCGGTCGGCGGTCTTGCCGTGTTCGGCCGCCTGTTCCCCGTAGATGGACCAGTTGCGGGCGTGCTGCTTCATCGCCTCGGGCGAGGTGCCGCCGATCGACAGCATGCCGATTCCGTGCCGCCCCGCCGCCAGCGCGCCCACCGGCGAGCGCGCGGCGGCAACCGCCATCTCCATCACCGGGCGGGAGTAGCATGGCAGTTGGAGCCGCGCATCGACCAGGCGGTACCAGTCGGTGGTCTCGGTCACCGTTTCGCCATGCAGCAGCCGCACGATGGTGTCCAACGCACGGTTCATATAAGGGCGCTGGTCGGCCGCCTCGATGCCGATCTTCTTGGCATCATGCACCAGCGCGCCGGGGCCGACGCCGAACATGGCGCGACCGCGGGTCAGATGGTCCAGCAGCACCATCCGGTCGGCCAGGATGAACGGGTTGTGATAGGGCAGGGAGACGACGCCGGTACCCAGCCGGATATGCCGCGTGCGTTCTGCTACCGTGGCGATGAACACTTCCGGGGCGGCGATGATCTCGAATCCTCCGGAATGGTGCTCACCGATCCAGGCTTCGTGATACCCCAGACGATCCAGGTGCTGGACCAACGCGATGTCGCGTTCGATCGCGAGCGTTGGGTTCTCGTCCAGCGCGTGGAACGGGGCGAGGAAGATGCCGCTGCGAAGATAGGCTTGGGTCATTGGCGCGGGCCCTGGTTGTTGCAGCGCACGATAAGGCGGGGGGCGGCGCGGTCAACCGCCGCCGAGGTTACTTCCCGAACACCAGGTTCGGAAGCCACAGGGTCATCGCCGGCCAGTATGTGATCAACCCCAGCACCAGCAGCAGGATCACCAGGAACGGCAGGATGCCCCGGATCACTTCCCCGATCGGCGCGTCGGAGATGGTGGACAGCACATACAGGTTCAGCCCCACCGGCGGATGCACCAGCCCCACCTCCATGTTGTGGGTGAAGATGATGCCGAAATGCACCGGGTCGATCCCGAGCGGCACCAGCACCGGCGCCAGGATTGGCATCACCAGCAGAAGCGTGCTGACCACTTCCAGGAAGCAGCCGATGATCAGCAGCATCACGTTCGTCGCCAGCAGGAATTCCCAGGTGCTGAGCCCCTGATGGGTGGCGAATTCCACGATCTGCGCCGGCACGCCCGACCCGGTCATCCAGTGTCCGAACACCAGCGCCGTCGCGATGATCAACATGATGACGCCGGCCGAGGATAGTGCCTCGGCGATGACCTCCAGCGTCTGGGTCCAGCGGAAGCCGCGATAGACGATCAGGCTGACGAGCAATGAGGTGACCGCGGCCATCGCGGCCGATTCCGTCACCGTCATGAAGCCGCCATAGATGCCGATCAGCACCACCGCCGGCACCGCCATCGCCGGCAGGCCGCGCCAAGTGACGCGCAGTCGGTCCGCGAACGGCAGCGCATCCTCGGCGGGGAAGTTCTTGTAGCGCGCGTACCACAACACCCAGACGAAGAACGCGCCGGCCTGCAACAGGCCCGGAATGATACCAGCCAGGAACAGGCGCGGCACCGATTGCTCCGTCACGATCCCATACAGGATCAGCGCCAGCGAGGGCGGGATCACCACGCCGATGGTCCCCGACGCGCCCAGCACGCCCAACGCGAAGCTGCGCGGATAGCCGCGCGCGATCATCGCCGGCAACAGGATGGTACCCATTGCCAGGGCGGTGGCGACCGATGAACCGGAGATCGCGGCGAAGAGTGCGCAGGAGACCACCGCGACCAGCCCGAGCGATCCCTTCACCCCGCCCAGCCAGGCACCCGACAGATCCACCAATGCCTGCGCCACCCCGCCACGCCGCATGAACGCCGCCGCCATCACGAATAACGGCAGCGACATCAAGGTGCTGGAGTTCAGCTGGTCGATCATGTTCTGCGCCAGACCGATGATCGGCTGGCCCGAAACGTAATAAAGCACCGATGCGCAGGCGCCGAGCACCAGGAAGATCGGCATTCCGGCCGCCAGCAGGCCGAAGAACAGAATCAAGAATCCCACGGTCCACATCGCGCGCAGGCCTATTCGGTAAGTTTGGCGAGCAGGTCCGTCGATGCCTCATGCGCGAGGCTGTGTCCGACCGACATCGTGCGCGGATCGAAGAAGAAAATGTAGCGCGCCAGCCGGATCAGGTAGCGTCCGAACATCAGCACGC
>JAKAZJ010000047.1 GCA_021826565.1 Pseudomonadota bacterium
ATCGGCGACCGCCGCGCCCATCTCGGCAGACGCCATCGCCAGCAGCACGCCGGACGAGAACACCGGGTCCAGGAACCCGAACGCATCGCCCAGTGTCATCCAGCCCTCTCCCCACAAGGCCCGAGACCGGTACGAGTAGTTGCCGGTCGCGGTGACCTCGGACGCCAGCGAGGCCGCTGCCATGCGCGCGGCCACCGTCGGGCTGGCGGCGATACGTGCGAACAGCAGGTCGGACAGGGTTCCGGCGCGGTCGCGGAACGCTGCCGGATTGCTCACGAATCCCACGCTCATGATCTGATCGGGTAGGGGGATCATCCAGAACCACCCGTCCTCGACCAGATGCACCGTGATGCAGCCGGCATGTTCCCCGGTGCGCGCCTCCACGCCGTGGAAATGCGCGTACACCGCGGCGGTATTCAGACGCTTGTCAGGTACTTTCAGGCCGAACTGGTTCGCCAGCAGCGTGTCCCGCCCGGTGGCGTCCAGCACGAAGCGGGCCGCGATCGGTCGCTCGGCGCCGTCCGGTCCGCGTGCCTGCGCAACAGCGCTGCCGTCGGCGGCGAAAGCGACCTCGGTGACGCGGGTTTCCTGATGCACCCGGGCGCCTTTCTCCCGCGCATTGTCCAGCAACGCCGCGTCGAACGGCGCGCGCGGCACTTGGTAGCAATGGGTGTAGCGGCGGTCGAGGCCGGCCGCGAAAGAGAACGCCACTTGCTCACCGGTGGCATCGGCCACGAACTCCGCGCCGGGCTTGAACACGCCGAGCGCGTGGATGCGGTCGCGCACCCCCAGCCGGTCGAAAATCGCCAGGTTGCGCGGCAGTAGCGATTCCCCGATATGGAAGCGCGGATGCCGATCCTTGTCCAGCAACAGCACATCCCGCCCGGCTTCGGCCAGCAGCGCCGCGGCGGTGGATCCGGCCGGACCGCCGCCGATCACCAGCACGTCACACGCCTCAGCCGCATTCTTCACTGGCGCTTCGGTCATAGCTGCGCTTTGATGGAGGTCATGAGGGAACAGCATAGCGAGGCCCCGGACCGGACGGAAGCGCCAACTGCGCCGGGGGTCGGCACGGCGATTGTCATCCCGGCCTTCAATGAGGCCGCGACCATCGGTGCGATCGTGCGCGCCTGCCTGGCGCTGCCCGGCTCACCACGGGTGATCGTGGTCGATGACGGTTCGGCCGACGCCACCGCTGCCGAGGCCGCCGCGGCTGGGGCGCGGGTGCTGCCGTGCCAGCGCAATGGCGGCAAGGGCGCGGCGCTGCGCGCGGGGATGCGTGCCGCCCTGGCCGAGGGTGTGGCTTTCATCGTCAGCCTGGACGCTGACGGTCAGCACGATCCCGCGGACGTGCCGCGCCTGCTGGCCGCGGCCCGGCCCGACCGGGTGGTGATCGGCGCCCGGACGCCATCGCCGGATACGCCTCCGGCCCGGCTGGTCGCCAATCACGTCGCGGATTTCTGGGTCTCCTGGGCCGCGCGGCAGCGTGTGACCGACAGCCAGTCGGGCTTCCGGGTCTATCCCGCGCGCCTGGCCGTGCAAGTGGCCGGCGGTGTCGCCCCGGCGGAGCGCTTCGCCTTCGAAAGCGAAGCGTTGATCGAGGCTGGGCGCCGCGGCTTCCGTACCGTCGCGGTGCCGATCGCCAGCTGCTACCCCGCCGGCGCGCGTGCCAGCCATTTCCGCCCCGTGGTCGATATCGCCCGGATCGTGGGCATGGTGGCGGGGAAATTGCTGCCCCGGGCGATGGACCCGGTCGGGCTGTGGCACGCGCTGCGCCCGGGTTTGCCGCCCGATGCCCCCGGGCGGTAATCTGGCTCCGCAAGCGGAGATCACCCGTGTACGCCCAGGCCCTTGATCAGCGCGACGCTTCCCCGGCCCCGGCCGAGCCGCCCGAGGCGCTGGCGCGCTTTCAGGCCCGGATCGAGGCGGAAGAAAAGATCGAACCCAATGACTGGATGCCGGCCGCCTATCGCCGCACTCTGGTCCGCCAGATCAGCCAGCATGCCCATTCCGAGATTGTCGGCATGGGACCCGAGGGCAACTGGATTACCCGCGCCCCCAGCCTGCGTCGCAAGGCCGCGCTGCTGGCCAAGGTGCAGGACGAATGCGGCCACGGGCTGTATTTGTACGCCGCCGCCGAGACGCTGGATGCAAGCCGGGAAGAGCTGACCGATCATTTGCTATCGGGCCGGGCGAAATACAGCTCCATCTTCAACTATCCCACGCTGAGCTGGGCCGATATCGGCGCGATCGGCTGGCTGGTGGACGGTGCGGCGATCATGAACCAGATCCCGCTATGCCGCTGTTCCTATGGCCCCTACGCGCGGGCGATGATCCGCGTCTGCAAGGAAGAAAGCTTCCACCAGCGCCAGGGGTTCGAGATCATGCTGACGCTCGCCCGCGGCACGGCGGCGCAGGTCGCGATGGCGCAGGACGCGCTGGATCGCTGGTGGTGGCCGGTGCTGATGATGTTCGGGCCGCCGGATGGCGAAAGCCTGCACTCCGACCAATCGATGCGGTGGAAGATCAAGCGGTTCAGCAATGACGGGCTGCGGCAGAAATTCCTGGACGCGACCGTGCCGCAGGCGCAGTTCCTCGGCCTCGCGATTCCCGATCCGGCGCTGCGCTTCGCCGACGGGCACTGGGCCCATGGGCCGATCGACTGGGAGGAGTTCCGCCGCGTGCTGGCGGGCGGCGGCCCATGCAACCGCGAGCGTCTGGATTCGCGCCGGCAGGCCCATGCGGATGGCGCCTGGGTACGCGAAGCCGCACGCGCCCATGCCGCCAAACATGCCGACCGGAAAGCCGCCTGAACATGACCGCCGAGGCACCCAGCCAGCTCTGGGAGGTGTTCATCCGTGCCCGCAACGGGCTCGCGCATCAGCATGCCGGCTCGGTCCACGCCGCCGATGCCGAGATGGCGCTGCAGGCGGCGCGCGATACCTACACAAGGCGCGGCGAGGGGCTGTCGTTGTGGGTAGTGCCCTCGGCGGCGATCACGGCGTCCGACCCCGCCGACGCGGGCGCGCTGTTCGAGTCCGGCACCAGCAAGCCCTATCGCCATCCCAGCTTCTACGTGGTCCCCGACGAAGTCGGCCACATGTAAGCGCGATGCCGGCGGCTTAGCGGCCGTGCGCCTTCCGCCAGGCCGCGAAGGCCGTCAGGTTGGCCGGATCGGTCGCGGGATACAGCCCGATGGTGCTGGCGCCGGCGCGGACACGCTCGGTCGCGAAATCCTCGTAAGCGGTCATTTCCGTCGCCTCGGCGGCGATCTCCTCGGCCAGATGCGCCGGGATCACGATCACCCCGTCCGCGTCGCCCACGATCACGTCGCCCGGGAATACCGGCGCGTCGCCGCAGCCGATCGGCACATTCGCTTCCACCGCGTGGTGCAAGGTCAGATTGGTGGGCGCGGAGGGCCGGTGATGGAACGCGGGGTAACCCAGCGCGGCGATCTCGGCGGAATCACGGAACCCCCCATCGGTGACCACGCCCGCCACGCCGCGCGCCTGCAACCGCGAGACCAGGATCCCGCCGGCGGAGGCGGCCCGCGCGTCCTTGCGGCTGTCGATCACGAACACCATGCCGGGCGGGCAATGCTCGATCGCGTGGCGCTGCGGATGGGTGGGGTCCTTGAACACATCGATGCGATCCAAATCCTCGCGCGCCGGCATGTAGCGCAAGGTGAATGCCTCGCCCACCATCGAATGTTGCAGCGGCGACAGCGGCAGAACGTCCTGGATCATCTGGTGGAAGAAGCCGCGCTTGAACAGGGCGGTGGAGAGGGTGGCGGTGCTGACGGCGCGCAGCGCGTCGCGGGTGGCGGTGGAGAGCGGCATGGGGACCTCAGTAGATCGCGGGTTCAGCAACGGGGGCACCGAATTCGGTGCGCAGGAAATCGAAATCGCAGCCCTGGTCCGCCTGCTGGATATGCTGGCTGAACATCCAGCCATAGCCCCGCTCGAACCGCGGCGCCGGCGGGGTCCAGGCGCTGCGGCGGCGGGCGAGTTCTTCGTCCGACACGTCCATGCGGATCGACCGCGCCGCCACATCGATGCTGACGATATCCCCGGTGCGCAGCAGCGCGAGCGGCCCGCCGATCCAGGATTCCGGCGCCACATGCAGCACGCAGGCGCCGTAGCTGGTGCCGGACATGCGCGCATCGGACATCCGCAGCATGTCGCGATGGCCCTGTTTCAGAAGCTTCTTCGGCATCGGCAACATGCCCCATTCCGGCATTCCCGGCCCGCCCTGCGGACCGGCGTTGCGCAGCACCAGGACATGATCGGCGGTGACATCCAGGTTCTCGTCCTCGACCGCCTTCTTCATGGCGGGATAATCGTCGAACACCAGCGCGGGTCCGGAATGTTTCAGGAACCGCTGATCCATCGCCGCGGGCTTGATGACGCAGCCGCCCGGCGCCAGGTTGCCATGCAGCACGGCCAGCGAGCCTTCGCCATAGATCGGGTTGTCCAGCGGGCGGATCACGTCCTCGTTGAACACACGCGCACCGGCGATGTTCTCGCCCACGCTGCGCCCGCTGACGGTCAGGCAGTCGGTGTGCAGATGCGCCCGCAGCCGTTCCATCAGCGCGCAGATGCCGCCGGCGTAGTAGAAATCTTCCATCAGATAAGTGGAGCCCGAGGGGCGCACATTGCCGATCACCGGCACGCGGCGTGAGGCGTGCTCGAAATCGTCCAGTCCGATATCGGCCCCGGCGCGACGCGCCATCGCGATCAGATGGATGATCGCATTGGTGGAACAGCCCATCGCCATCGCCACGACAATGGCGTTCTCGAACGCCGGCCGGGTCTGGATGCGCGACGGCGTCAGGTCTTCCCACACCATCTCGACAATCCGCCGTCCGCTTTCGGAACACAGCCGGATATGCCCGGCATCGGCGGCCGGCATGGACGAGCCGCCCGGCAGCACCATGCCCACCGCCTCGGCGATCGCGGTCATGGTGGACGCCGTGCCCATCGTCATGCAGGTGCCGTAGGAGCGCGCGATGCCCGCTTCGACACCGGCCCAGTCGGCCTCGGTGATCTTGCCCGCGCGCAATTCGTCCCAGTATTTCCAGCTATCGGAGCCGGAGCCGAGCTGCTTGCCCTGGAAATTGCCGCGCAGCATCGGCCCGGCGGGGACGAAGATCGCCGGGATATTCATGCTGGTCGCGCCCAGCAGCAGCCCGGGCGTGGTCTTGTCGCACCCGCCCAACAGTACCGCGCCATCGACGGGGTGGGAGCGCAGCAGCTCCTCGGTCTCCATCGCCAGCATGTTGCGGTACATCATCGTGGTCGGCTTCACGAAGCTCTCGCTGACCGACAGCGCCGGCAGTTCCACCGGAAACCCGCCCGCCATCAGGATGCCGCGCTTCACGTCCTCTACCCGATGCTTGAAATGCATGTGGCAGGGTTGCAGGTCGGAGAAGGTGTTGACGATCGCGATCACCGGCCGGCCGGTCCATTCCTCGGGCGCGTAGCCCATCTGCATGGCGCGGGAACGGTGGCCGAAGCTGCGCAGGTCGGCGGGACCGAACCAACGGGCAGAGCGGAGGTCGGCGGCGGTCTTGCGGGGCATGGTCGATCCTTGCTGGGCCGGGTCCGGCGGCGGGCAGGAAGCCTCCGGTCTGGCAACCTGTCAAGTTGTCTGGCAATGTACTTCCATGCAGGACGCGCCTCCTCGCCGCCGGGAACGGCTGGCCGACCAGCTTTATGGCCGGATTCTCCAGCGCATCGTCGCCGGGGACTGGGCGGAGGGCGCACGGTTGCCGTCCGAACAGGCGCTTTGCCGGGAGTTCGGCGTCTCCCGCCCCACGGTGCGAGAGGCGCTGATGCGCCTGCACGCGGACGGGCTGATCAGCACCCGCCAGGGGTCCGGAACGACCGTGCTGCACCGCCCGCCCGACCGGCTGACCGCGCTGGCGCCAGGGGACGACATCGCCGGGTTGCTGCGGGCGCTGGAGGTGCGGATCGGGCTGGAAGGCCAGGCCGCCGCCCTGGCCGCGCGCCGCCGCGACGGGTCGGACCTGGCGCGGATTCAGGCGGCCTTGCGCGCGCTGGAGGCGCGGATGGCGGACGGCGCTGCCCCGGCGGTCGCGGATTTCGCGTTCCATCAGGCGGTGGCGGCGGCCAGCGGGAACGCGCTGTTCGCCGAAATCCTGGATCGGCTGGGCGAGACCATCCGCCAGGCGATGGGCGTCGCGCTCAGCATCACTCGCGCCGGATCGCGCGAACGCGGGCAGCGCGTGCTGGACGAGCACGCCGCCATTGCCGAGGCGATCGCGCGGTCCGATCCGGAGGCCGCGGATCTGGCAATGCGCTACCATCTGCACCGGTCCCGTCAGCGCGTCACCGACGGGCAGCGCGACCGGTAACGCCAACCAACCACGGCGAAGCGCGTCATGCCGCGCGTGGTTTCGCCTCGCGGCTTTCCGCCAGGTGATCGAAGCTCCGCCGATACGTGCCGAGGCCCATGGTCTGCGAGCGCAGCTCGATGATCAGATCATGCAGCTCCGCCGCCGGGACCAGCGCCTCCACCTCATCCCACCCGGCCCAGCCGGGCTTTTCGGCGTAGCCCAGGATCTGCCCGCGCCGCCCGCTCAGCAGCCGTTGCGCGCGGGCGGTGAATTCGTTCGGCACGCAGACCGAGACGCGGTCGATCGGTTCCAGCAGCACCGGGTCCGCCGCTGCCAATCCTTCCTTCATCGCGATCTGGGTTGCGGTCTTGAATGCCATGTCGGAGCTATCGACGCTGTGGAACTGTCCGTCGGTCAGGGTGACCGAGATATCCACCACCGGGTAGCCGAACGGACCCTTGCGCGCCGCGTCCTCGGCCGCCTCGCCCACGGCGGGGATGAAATTGCGCGGCACCGACCCGCCCACCACCTTGTCGATGAAGGCGAACCCGGCGCCGCGTTCGCGCGGCGCGATGTCGATCTTCACATCCGCAAACTGGCCATGCCCGCCGGTCTGGCGTTTCAGCCGGCCGTGCTGGTGCACCGCGATGCGGATGGTTTCCTTGAACGAGACTTCGGGCCGTGCGGTGGTCAGCTTCAGGGCATAGTTGCGGGCCAGGCGCTCGATCGCGGTGTTCAGATGAATCTCGCCCTGGCCGGCCAGCACGGTCTGCCCGGTGGTCGGGTCGTGGGTTATCGACAGCGAGGGGTCTTCCTCGATCAGGCGCTGGATCGCGCTGGATAGTTTGACATCGTCCTTGCGGTCCGTGGTGGCGATCGCCAGCGCATAGACGGGCGCGGGCGGCGCGGGAAAGGGCAGCGGGTCCGCAGCACCGAGGGAGATTGCCGCCCCCGTCGCCACCGGATCCAGCCGGCCGAGCAGCACCGTGTCCCCGGCCATCGCTTCGGCCACTTTCGCCGATTCGCCGCTGGGCACACGATAGATTCCCCCTAACCGCGTGCCGGCCAGGGTCGCGCCGTCTTTCACCCCGCCGCGCCAGACCCGCGCCCAGGACAGTTTGCCGGTGTGCCCGGCATAGACGGTCTTGAACACCTGCAACAATGGCGCGCCGGCGGCGGCGATACCCTTGCGCGCAGCCGTTTCGGTCACGTCCGGCGTGTCGTGACGCAGCGCCTTCCACAACCGGCGGATGCCGCCCGCCTGCTCGGCGGTTCCCACCAGCACCTCGGTCACGGCCCCGGCGGCCAGGTCCTTGCGCAGATCGGCATAAATCTCACCCGGGGTCGGCGCGATATCCTCCAACAGCTTTTCCAGCAGCGCGTCGTCATGATCCGCCAGGGTCTCGACCAGCTTCGATTTCGCATCCCGCTCGGCCGCGGTCATCGCCGAGGGAATCTGGATCAGCTCCGAGGGCTGGCCTTTGCGATAGCGATAGGCGCGTTCCGAAACGACATCGACGTAGCCGGTGACGGCGGCGCCTTCCGCGATCGGCACCTGACGCAGCACCAGCGGCGCGGCGGCGAAGGCCTGCAACGCCGCCAGCGTATCGCGCAGGCTGCCCTCCAGCGTGTCGATCTTGTTGATGAATACCAGATGCGGCACGCCGGCATCCGCCAGCGCCTTCAGCAGCGGCGCGGTGGACAGCGCGCGTGCCGGGGCCGGTTCGCAGACCAGGACCGCCAGGTCCACCGCGGCCAGCGCGGCGGCGGTCTCATGGGCGAATTCGATCGAGCCGGGGCAGTCCAGGATCGCCCAGGAATCCCCCATATAAGTGCAGTGGCCCAGGCGGAGTTCGGTGGTCATCGGCCGGTTGCGCGGATCGGCGGGGTGCTTCACCGGGGTGCCGGCGGCCTCCATCAGCGCCTCGAACAGGGTGGATTTGCCGGCGCCGGTGGGACCGATCAGGGCCACCGAGCGGGGACTTCTGCCGTTTGGGGTTCCGGACATGATGGCGCCTCCCTCGGTTCGGGGCGCCGGCGGGCGCGGCGCCCCGGGTGCGCGATGCTACGCCGCCGGGCGGGGCGACGGGAAGCCCGCGATGAGCCGCGCGTCAGGCATGCGCATCCAGGAACGCCAGGGCGGTGTCGCGGAAGGCGGTCAGGCTTTTGTAACGCGCGGTCGCGTCCGGCAGCGCGCGGAGGGCGGCGGCCAGCCGGGCACGCTCTGGCGCGGCGGCCAGCCGCGAGAACGCGGCAACCTGCACGCGGATCGTGAACAGGATGACACCGGAGATGGCCAGGCGGCGCAGCGTCTGGCGCTCTACGCGCAGCCATAATCGGTCCCCGGCATCGGCTTTGGTGATGACGGTGCCCGCGGCCGGCGCCGCCGGCTGGAACAGGGCGGGGTCATCCACCACCCCCCAGTTCGCGCGTTGGACGATACGGCCGGCGCGCAGCGCGGACAGAAACCGGTCCACCGGGCCGGCCAGCCGGTCCGCGTAGCCGGGCACGGGGTGGTGCACAGCGGTCAGAGGGCGACCGGGCTTCTCGGTCAGGCGCCAGCGGCTGGGAAAACA
>JAKAZJ010000048.1 GCA_021826565.1 Pseudomonadota bacterium
CCCGGCGCTGCTCTTGCTACTGATCCGGCGCGGGATGGTGGAACCGGAGCATTTTGCCGCCGTGCGTGCGCGGCGCGAGGCGCTGGCTGCCGCCAAGACCCGCAGCGCGGCCGATCACGAGTTCATGCGCTTCTCGTGGTTGCAGCTGTTCAATAATCAGAACCGCTACAACACGGTGGTGGGCCTGATCTTCGCCACCGGCACCCTGCTGGCGATCTGGACCAGCCAGATCTGGCTGCCGACGATCCAGGTGATCATACTGCACAAGCAGGGCATCGCCGGCGCCGCCGTGGTGCCATATGTGACACTGGGGATGGAGATGTTCGGCATCGGCGGTATCTTCGGCTATGGCGCCTTCGGCTTCCTGGCCGATGCGCTGGGCCGCAAGCCGACGATCATGTTGTACAGCCTCGGCACGCTGATCTTCGGCTGTGGACTGTATCTTGGCGCCAGCACCTGGGGACCCTACCCCTATGTGCTGCCGCTGTTCGGCTTCTGCGTGTTCGGCGTGTTCTCCGGCCACGCGGTCTATCTGCCGGAACTGTTCCCCACGCATATGCGTGGCACCGCAGTCGCGTTCTGCAACGGTTCGGGGCGGTTCATCACCAGCTTCGGACCGTTGGTGGCGGGGCTTCTGGTGGCTCCGTTCGGCGGCAATTTCGCCAAGGCGGCGGCGGTGATGACGGGCTTCGCGCTGCTGTCGATCATCGGCGTCGCGATGGGGCGCGAGACGCGCCACGACGACCTGCCGCGTTAGGCGGCGCGACCGGGGGGCGGTGCGTCCGCCCCCCGGCGCCTCTTTTTTCCCTGTCTCTCAATATCGGTTGCATGGTTGGGAACAACCCATCATGCTGCCCATAAGCGGCCGCGACCGGCGACAAGCCGGCGCAGGGCGCCTCCCGGGCGCAAGCCCGGGCTATAATAAAATCACGTCCAACGAAGGCTCTGGGAGGCCACATGCAAAACGAACAAGCGCTCGGCGGCGGGCTGGGCTGGATTCGCGGATTCTCGCGCTACCAGTGGATGGTGTTCCTGGTCTGCTGGCTGGGATGGTCGTTGGATATCACCAATTTCACCCTGTTTGCGCTGGTACTGAAACCGACCGTGGTGGCGCTCGCCGGCGGCCCGGTGACCAACGCGGAACTGGGCAAGATCGGCGGCTGGCTGGCGATGGCCGGCCTGATGGGCTGGGCGATCGGCGGCTTCGTGTTCGGTACCGTCGCCGATTATATCGGTCGGGTGCGGACCCTGGCGATCAGCATCGCCATGTACAGCGTGTTCACCGCGCTGCAGGGCGTAGCGCCCAATCTATGGATGTTCGGCATCTGCCGATTCCTGGCCGGCCTCGGCACCGGGGCGGAGCTGGTAGTCGGCATCCCGCTGGTGGCGGAAGCCTTCGCCGAGCAGCATCGTGCCCGGATCCTGGGTATCATGATGACCGGCGCCGGCTTCGGCAATCTGATCGCGGCGCAGATGTATCACGGGCTCGCGCCGTTCGGATTCCGCGCGGTCTATTTCGCCGGTATCATTCCGGCCCTGCTGTTGCTGATGCTGCGTCGCGGCATGGTGGAGCCGGAACGCTTCGCCGCCGTCAAGGCACGCCGCCAGGCATTGGCCGCCTCGCAGCACCGCAGCGCCGACGATCACGAGTTCATGAAGTTTTCCTGGCCGCAGTTGTTCTCGGCGCAGAACCGCTACAGCACCATGGTGGGCGTGCTGTTCGCGCTGGGTTCGTTGCTGGCGATCTGGACCAGTCAGCTCTGGCTGCCGACCATCCAGGCGATGCTGCTGCACAAGCAGGGCGTCGTCGGGATGGGGGTCGTGCCGTACATCACCTGGGGGATGGAGCTTTGGGGCCTGGGCGGCATCGCCGGCTACGCCGCGTTCGGCTTCCTGGCCGATGCGTTCGGCCGCCGCGGCACGATCGTGCTGTATAGCCTGGGCACCGTGGTCACCGGGGTCGGCCTGTTCGCCTTCGCCACCACCTGGGGACCGTATCCCTGGGTGCTGCCGATCTTCGGCTTCTTCGTGTTCGGCGTGTTCTCGGGCCACGCGATCTATCTGCCGGAACTGTTCCCCACCCAGATGCGTGCCACCGCGGTGGCGTTCTGCAACGGCTCGGGCCGGGTGGTAACCAGCTTCGGACCGCTGGTTGCGGGGCTGCTGGTGGCGCCGTTCGGCGGCAATTTCGCCACCGCTTCGGCGGTGATGACCTGCTGCGCGCTGCTCAGCGTGGTGGCGATGCTGCTGGGGCGGGAGACACGTCACGACGAACTGCCGAAATAACCTCCAGCTACGGGCCTACGGACGCAGTCAGGCCCGCCCGCCGGCGCGGAAGCAGCCGGCCTGGTGGTCATCCACCAGGCCGGCGGCCTGCATGAAGGCGTAGCAGATCGTCGGGCCGACGAAGCGGAATCCCCGCGCGCGGAGCGCTTTGCTCAAGGTGCGCGACTCGGCCGATTCGGCAACCGGCGTCGTATTCCCAGGCCGCAAGGTCGCGCCGCCGGTGAAGGACCATATAAAGCGATCCAGGCTGCCCTCGGTCGCGATCACGGCAAGCGCCGCACGGGCGTTGTCGCGCACCGAGAAGATTTTCAACCGGTTGCGGATCACCGGGCCACCGGCCAGGATCGCGGCCAGTTCGTCGTCCGTCATTGCCGCCACCGCGTCGATGGCGAAACCGCGATAGACCGTGCGGTAGCCCTCGCGCCGTTCCAGCACGCTGCGCCAGGACAGGCCGGCCTGGGCGCCCTCCAGGCAAAGCAGCTCGAACAGGGCGCGATCGTCATGCAGCGGGACACCCCATTCGGTGTCGTGATAGGCGCGCAGGCCGGAGGTGGCCTCGGCCCAGGCGCAGCGGTGGAGCGGGGTGGCGGACATGGGAACAACCTATGATAGCGCCTTGGGGGCAGCGCAGCGGCGTTAACAAACCGGCGCGGATCACGCCAGGTCGTATTCGACCTCGGGCGTATAGACCGCCTGCTCCTTCCCCAGCCGCGAGCTGAACAAGGTGAAATGCGCGATCGGCACGGGATCGGCGCGGAACAGGTTGTGGCTTTGCACGAACCCGGCCAGCTTCGCCTCCGGCGCATAGTCGAGCCGCGCCAAGGTGACATGCGGCTGGAATCGGCGGCGTTCCGCGGCCAGGCCGGCGCGTTGCAGCGCGGTCTCGATTTTGCCGCGCAGATGCGTCAGCGCGTCGCTGCGCTCGGCGCCCACCCAAAGCTGCGTGTCCCGCCCGCCTTTGTGGAACGTGCCGACGCCGGCCAAGGTCAGATCGAACCCGCGTCCGCGCAGCGCGGCCAAGGCGTGGTCGATCTCCTCGGCCTGGTCGGGACGCGCCTCGCCAATGAAGCGGAGCGTGAGATGGTAGTTCTCCGGCGGCACCCAGCGCGCGCCGGGGATCGCGGTGGCCAGCGCCGCCAGGCGCTCGCGCAGGTCCCAGGGCAGGTCCAGGGCGACGAACAACCTCATTTCTGGGCCTCCGCCCCCGCCATCGCCAGGACGCGGCGTAGATCGGGCAGGATCAGGACGACGACGCGACGCACCCCGGCGGCATTCGGGTGCAGCCCGTCGGCCTGGGTCAGCGCCGGGACCCGCGCCACCCCGGCCAGGAAGAACGGCTCCAGCACCACCCCGGGCCGGCGCCCCAGCGCCGCATACACGGCGCGGAAGCGTCGCTCGTAGCCGGGGCCGAGATTCGGCGGCGCATACATCCCCGCCAGCAGCACCGGGATATGCCGCGCCGCCAGCCGGTTCAGGATTGCGGTCAGGTTGGCGCGCAGGTCACGCACGGGCAGGCCGCGCAGCCCGTCATTCGCACCCAGCTCCAGCAGCGCCGCCACCGGACTGCCGGCGCGCGGGATGCCGCCCAGCACCCAGGACAGCCGCGCCAGTCCGTCGGCGGAGGTGGCGCCGGAAACCGCGGCGTCGATGATCCGCACGTCCTGGCCTTGCGCGCGCAGGGCCGCTTCCAGCTGCACCTCGAACCCCGCCGCATGGGGCAGGCCGTAGCCGGCCGAGAGGGAATCGCCGATGACCAGCAGCCGCACCGGGGCGGCGCGGGCGGGCGCCGCGGCCAAAGCCGCCAAGGCGACAAGCGGGGCCACCATCAGCAGGCTGCGCAGAGCGGCACGAAGCCCATATGCTGCCGCCATGACCGACACCCCGCCGCCGTCCCGTCCCCTGCTCGTGGCACGGGGCCTGTGCCTGACCCTGCCCGCCGCGTCTGGCGCGGTCAACATCCTGCGCGGCGTGGACCTCGATTTGTCCGCCGGGGAGACGGTGGCCCTGCTCGGCCCGTCCGGGTCCGGGAAGACCAGCCTGTTGATGCTGCTGGCCGGGCTGGAACAGCCGAGCGCGGGTAGCCTGCTGGTGGAGGGGCGCGAGCTGGCGCGGCTGGACGAGGAAGCGCGCGCGGCCTGGCGGCGCGGCCGAGTCGGCATCGTGTTCCAGGGGTTCCACCTGATCGAGACCATGACTGCGTTGGAGAACGTCGCGATCCCGCTGGAACTGGCCGGGCGGCGGGACGCTTCGGGAACGGCGGCGGCGATGCTGGGGCGCGTCGGGCTCGCCCATCGCGCCGGGCATCTGCCGGGACAGCTCTCGGGCGGCGAGCAGCAGCGGGTGGCGCTGGCCCGCGCCCTGGCGCCGCGCCCGGCGCTGGTTCTGGCCGACGAGCCGACCGGGAACCTGGACCAGGCGACCGGGGCGGCCGTGATGGACCTGCTATTCGCGCTGGTGGCCGAGACCGGGGCGGCGCTGCTTCTGATCACGCATGACCCGGCGCTGGCGGCGGCGTGCGGACGGCAGGTGCGGATGGCGGATGGACGGATCGCGGGCTGAGCGGGCGCGAGTGCCCCTCGCCCTACAGCTTGATCAGCACCGCCAGGGTCGCGACGGAAGCCGCCACCAGCAGTCCGAGCTGCACGATCACGCGCAGGCCCACGGTGTCGATCCGGCCGCGCAGCTCGTCCTTGGCCACGCTGAGGTCCTGGCGTACCGCCAGCATGTCCTGTCGTGTCGCGATCTCGCTCATGATGAAATCCCGTGCCGCCTCGGCATGTGCGTCGGCTTCGGCCATCGCGACCCCAGCGTGCCGCAAATGCTTGGAATAGCCAAGCGTGTCGAACACGTACGTCATGAAAATCCCCTGATTACAACAGTATGCGGCTGGCGCTTGCCCGCCGATCCTGCCGCCCAGAGGCTAAGAACGGGCTACGCCTGCTTCAGCGCGATCAACCCGCGCCGGATCTTGCGGCCGCGCTCCACCTTGTCCTCGATATACGCCGCGTCGCCCCAGCGCACCGCGCGCGCCATCGCCTGCGCGTCCTCGGTAAAGCGCGCCAGCATTTCCAGCAGCGCCTCGCGGTTGTTCAGGAACACGTCGCGCCACATCACCGGGTCGGACGCGGCGATGCGGGTGAAATCGCGGAAGCCCGAGGCGGCAAAGCGCAGCACTTCCTGGCGGCTTTCGTCCTCCAGGTCGTCGGCGGTGCCGCAGATCGTGAACGCCAGCAGATGCGGCAGATGCGAGACGATCGCCAGGACGCGGTCGTGATGCGCCGGGTCCATCCGCTCCACCATGGACCCGCAGCGGCGCCACAGTTCCGAAACCTTCTCGATCGCGTCCTCATCCGTGCCCGCCGGCGGCACCACCAGCGTGTAGCGGCCGTCGAACAGGGTGGTGAATCCCGAATCCGGCCCGGAATATTCGGTGCCGGCCAGCGGATGGGCGGGCACGAAATGCACCCCCTCCGGCAGCAGCGGGCCGACATCGCGGATCACCGACTGCTTGGTGGACCCAACATCGGTCAGGATCGCGCCTGGCGCCAGGACCGGCGCGATCGCCGCGGCCAGCTCGGCGAAGGCGCCCACCGGCGCGGCCAGCATGACGCAATCCGCGCCCGCCACGGCCCGGGCGGGGTCGGCCTCTACCCGATCCGCGATCCCGAGTTCGGCTACCCGCGTGCGCGTGCGTTCGGTGCGCGCGCAGGCCACCAGCTCGCCGGCCAGGTCGCCGCGTTCGCGCGCGATGCGCGCCACCGAACTGCCGATCAGCCCGACGCCGATCAGCGCAAGGCGCCGGAACAGGGGTTCAGCCATGAAAGCCGGCCATCGCGGCGATCACCGCCGCCACTTCGTCCTCGGTGCCGATGGTGATGCGCAGGCAGTGCGGCAGGCCGTAGCCCCCCACCGGGCGGACGATGATCCCGCGCGCACGCAAATGGGCGTTGGCCGCGGCGGCGCGTTCGGGGGTGGCGAAATCGGCCAGGACGAAATTGCCCTCACTCGGCCAGACGCGGATACCGGCGGCTTGCAGCCCCTCGGTCAGGATGGCGCGGCAGCGGGTGTTGTGGGTGCGGCCCCGTTCGACCCAGCCGGGTTCGGCAAGCGCGCCGATCGCCGCCTCCTGCGAGGCCATCGCGACATTGAACGGGCCGCGCACGCGGTGCAGCACGTCGATGATGGCGGGCGGGCCGTAGACCCAGCCGACCCGGGCGCCGCCGAGGCCGAAGATCTTGCTGAACGTCCGCGTCATGACCGTGTTGTCGCCGGCGTCCACCAGACGGGTCCCGGGGTCGTAGTCGGGGCGGTCCACGTATTCGGCATAGGCCGCGTCGATCACCAGCAGCACTTCCGGTGGCAGGCCGGCGCGCAGGCGGGCGATTTCGGCCTCCGGCAACAGCGACCCGGTCGGATTGTTGGGGTTGGCTAGAAACACCATCCGCGTGGCCGGGGTGACCGCGGCCAGCATCGCGTCCACATCCGCGGTCATGTTGCGCTCCGGCGCCTTGACCACGCGTGCACCGGCATAGGCGCCGCTGATCTCGTACATCAGGAACCCATGCGCGGACATGATCACGTCCCGCCCCGGGCCGGCATAGGCCATGACCAGATGGTGGATCAGATCGTCGGATCCGTTGCCGCACACGATCCGCGCCGGGTCCAGGCCGAAGCGTTTGCCGATCGCAGCGCGCAATGCGTCCGACCCGGGATCGGGGTAACGGAATTGTTCGTCCGCGGCCGCCAGGAACGCGGCACGGGCGGCGGGCGGGACGCCGAACGCGCCCTCATTCGATGACAGCTTGATGACCCGGTTCACGCCCGGCACGTGGGAGTCGCCCGGGATATAGGGGGCAATCCGAAGTACCTCGGGGCGCGGGGCGGGGGCGGTCATGGCGTAGCTCCGTCGATCGGAATCGCGTAGGCGCCCAGTACCACGGGCGGACGCAGCGCGGCGCTGAGCCGGGCCAGACGCGGGTCGTCCTGGGTCACGAACCCGCCGACTTCCGCCAGCACCTGCGCGTCTGCGTCAGGCTCGCGGCGCAGGATCACGCCGCCGGGCAGCGCGCCGGCGGTCTCCAGCGCAAACCCGGCCGCGGTCAGGGCGGCAGCCAGGCGGGCGCGCGAGACGCCGCGTTCCAGCTCGAGACCGATCAGCGAACGATCGCCGCCGCTGGCGTCCGGCGGCACGGCGGCGAGCACGAAAGCGGGGGCATCGGCAGCGCCCTCCGGCCGGCGGGTCCAGAACGGCAGCCGGGCGACGACATGCAGCCGCGGGTTGTCCTTGTGGAGCAGGGCGGTCCACCAGGCGTCGCGCGCCGGCTCGGCTTCCGACGGCAGCGGCAGCACCGCCAGCGCGGCGCGGCCGGCGGACAGATCGGCGATCGCCTGGGCGGCGGAGCCATGCGCGCGCAGCGGGGTCAGCGCGCCGAACTGCTCGCGCGCGGCCTGGGTGAAGGCAGCGCCCGGACGCGGGTCGCATACCGCGACGGCGAACGGGCCTTGCATCGCGGTGGTGGCCGCCAGCAGCTCGCGCCAGATGCGGATGATGCCCTGCGCGGGCAACGGTCCGGCATGGCGATTGAGCAGGCGGCGCAGCATCGCCGCCTCCCGCCCCGGACGCAGCCCGGAGGTGCCGGGCGGCTTGGTGGCGGCGACATGGGCCACCACCGCGGCGCGGCGCATCAGCAGATCGTGCACCGCGTCGTCCAGCTGGTCGAGCTCGGCGCGCAGGGCGGCAAGGTCGCCGCGCCAGCGATCGGGGTCGGGCGGGGTGTCACCGCTGGCGCTGACTGGCGCGGCGGTCTCGGCGGTGGGAACAACGGACGAGGTGGCGGACATGGACCCTGCGCGGCGCATTGCGATCCCCGCTTGCTGCAGCGCGAGGGGGCCGAAATGGATACAGGAACCGGCCGGGGGCTGCAAACCTGGCGCGTCAAACGTCGCGGCACGCCGAAAATACAACCGCGGGGTGCGGAAATCGTAAATTCAATACACGTGATGGTTGCATATCCGGGTGCTCACGATTTAGTGTTCGACCGCCGACAACGCCCGAGGCTGCCCCCGCCGTGACGCTGCCGCCGATCCAGACGGAGCTAACCCTAGATGCCGCTGCCAATGCCGGGTTGCCGCCGGTGCTGGCGCTGCATCTGTTCGGGCCGATGCGCCTGACCGTCGCCGGCGCCCCCGCGGTGGCGAAAACGCGCAAGACCCGCGCTTTGCTGGCGGTGGTGGCGTTGCAGGCCCCGCGCCCGGTGCTGCGGGCGCAGCTGATCGCGCTGCTCTGGAGCACGCGTGCCCCGGAGCAGGCCCGGGCCTCACTGCGACAGGCGCTGCACGAGCTGCAAAGCGCGCTTGGCACCCTGGCGGCGCCCCTGATGCGCGTCGGGCGCGCCGAGCTTGCATTGGACGCGCGCGGATTGTGGACCGATGTGGCGGCGCTGGATGCACCGGGCGGTCTGGCCGGGTTCGCCCTTCCGCTGCTGGAGGATCTGCGCGGCGTGGACCCGGCGTTCGACGCCTGGCTTGCCGCCGAGGAGCGCCGCCAGACCAGCCGCGCCCGTTACGCGATCGCTGCCGCGCTGGATCGGGGGGAGACGGTTCCGGCGATCGAGGCGGCCGAGA
>JAKAZJ010000049.1 GCA_021826565.1 Pseudomonadota bacterium
ATGACGCGCGCCGTCATCACCTGCCGGAAGCAGGATCGCATCGAGACGGTGCTGGCGGCGATGACGCAGAACCGCGTGCGCCATCTGCCGGTGCTGGACGGCGACCGGCTCGCCGGCATCGTCAGCATCGGCGATCTGGTGAAATATCGCCTGGACGAGAAGGCGCTGGAGGCCGACGTGCTGCGTGATATCGCACGAATGCACCCAGTTGCGGCGGGATCGAGCCTGGCGCCGGGTCACGCTGCCTGAGAGTTTGCGATTGAGTGCCCGCGCGCCGCCGATTCACCGGGGGGAACCCGTTACTTTCCGTGGGCGTCCATTCGCAGATTCGATTGATTTGCGCGCTCTGACGCGCCGCTATTTCTGCCGCCAGGGCAGGCCGGCGGCTTTCCATCCGGCGGCGCCGCCGCGATGGCCAGCGGCGTCCGGCGGGCCCTCGAACCCGTCGGCCACGTTATAGGCATGGGCGTAGCCGGCGGCCTGCGCGGCGCGCGCGGCGGCAAGCGAGCGTGCGCCGGAGCGGCAGAGGAAATACAAATGGTGTTCCGGGGTCAGCCCGGCCTCGGCCAGATGGGCGGTGAACTGGCCGTTCACCGTCATTGCCGGGTAGACCTGCCAGGGGATCAGCACCGCCTGCTTGCCGGCGACCAGAAGATCGGGGACGCCGACGAAGTTCCACTCCGCATCGGTGCGGACATCGATCAGCTGCGCGGCCGGATCGGTCCGCAGGGCTTCCCACGCGGCCTGGGGCGGGACATCTTCGACCATCGGACACTCCTTGGGGGAACGGGCGATGACAGAAGCCTATCACGATGCGTCCTGGCAAGCCGGGCTGGAAGCGGCGATCGGGCACACGCCGCTGATCCGGTTGCGCGGCGCCTCGGCGGCGACGGGCTGCACCATCCTGGGCAAGGCCGAGTTCATGAACCCGGGCGGATCGGTGAAGGACCGCGCGGGCCTCTATTTGATCGCGGACGCGGAAGCGCGCGGCGCGCTGCAACCCGGCGGCACGGTGGTGGAGGGGACGGCGGGCAACACCGGGATCGGCCTGACCCTGGTGGGAAACGCCCGCGGCTATCGCACCGTGATCGTGATGCCGGAGACGCAATCGGCCGAGAAGATCGATTTCCTGCGCATGATCGGCGCCGACCTGCGGCTGGTGCCGGCGAAGCCGTATCGCGATCCGGGGAATTACGTGCATGTCTCGCGCCGCCTGGCCGAGGAGATGGGCGCCCAGGGGAACGCGATCTGGGCCAACCAGTTCGACAATCTGGCGAACCGGGACGGGCATCGGCTGGGGACCGGGGTGGAAATCTGGGAGCAGACCGGGGGGCAGATCGACGCCTTCACCTGCGCCTGCGGCACCGGGGGGACGCTGGCGGGCGTGGCGCTGGCGTTGAAGCAACGCAAGCCGGGCGTGCGGATCGTGCTGGCGGACCCGGAAGGCTCGGCGCTGTACGAATGGGTGAAGGGGGTGGAGATGAAGGTGACCGGCAGTTCCATCACCGAGGGGATCGGCCAGTCCCGCGTGCCGGCCAACCTGGAAGGCGCGCCGATCGACGACGCCGAGAAGATCCCGGACGCCGAGGCTGTAGCGCAGATCTACGACGTACTGATCCATGAGGGGTTGTCGGTGGGGACCTCCTCGGGGATCAACATCGCCGCGGCGGTGCGGGTGGCGAAGGCGTTGGGGCCGGGGCATACGGTGGTGACGATCCTGTGCGACGGCGGGTCGCGGTACCAATCGAAACTGTTCAACCCGGCGTTCCTGCGCGAGAAGGGCCTGCCGGTGCCGGCGTGGCTGGCGGGGTAGGCGCTTATCCCCCCACCGACTGCACCGCGGTGAACGGCACCGTCAGCGCCCCCAGCGACAACTGCATCCCCGATGCCGTGTTCTGCACCCCGGTCGCGGTGCCGGTTACGGTGAAAGGAAGCGCCGTGGTGCTGCCATCCGCGTTCGCTCCGATCACCGAGATCGCGTAGGCCCCGTCCGGCACGGTATTCCCGGAACTATCGGTGCCGTCCCAGCTCCAGCTATTCGCCCCCGCGGTTGCGTTCAGCGCCACGCTGCGGATGGTCTGGCCGGCGGCGTTGTCGATCACGATCGCGGCCGGTTCCGCCACGGACGCGGTGAAGCCGACGCTGCCCTTGCCGTTCTGCAACGGGATCTGCGTGGCGCTGACCGTCACCGCCTTGCCGGTCATTGCCGTTCCCTGCATCACCTGGCCCGACTGCGTCAGCTGGATCAGCTGCGTCAGGCTGGCATTCGTGGTGATCTGCTGCTCCACACCCGAGAACTGCACCAGTTCCTGAGTGAACTGGTTGGTATCCAGCGGGCTGGTCGGGTCCTGGTTCTGCAACTGGGTCATCAGCATCCCGAGGAAATCGGAGAAATTGCCCGATAGCGAAGCCAGCGCCGCCTGCCCGGTCTGCGCCGCGGTACCGGCCGTACCGGCGGCGGTCGTGCTGCCGGCGCCGGGGCTGCTCGATCCGGTGGCGGCCGTGTTCGCCGCGGTGGCGGCGGCGGCCAGGGCGGCGTTCTGCTGGGCGGTGACGGAGGCGAGGCTCATCGGAAGCTCCCGAAACGATCAGGCGGTGATGTCGATGCCGGCGGCGCGCGCCGGCAGGCGGAGGAAGGGCAGGGGGGGTTCCTCGGCCGTGGCGGGCGATCCCCGGCCGGTGGCCGCGGGGGGACGTGGGCCCGGCGGAGCCTGGCGCCCGCCGCCGGTATCGAGTGAGAAGCTCAGGCTGCGTCCGGCCGCGGGGACGCCCGCCTGATCCAGTGCCTGCTGTAGCTGCGGCTCTGTGTGGAGCAGCAGGGTCAGGGTCTCGGGCTTCTCGACCCGGATCTCGACCGTTGCGGGGGCGCCTGGGGTGCGGTGCAGATCGATCCGGACCAGGCCGAGCGTGGGCGGCGTCAGGCGCAGGCTGAGATGCTGGCCGGACGGGCGGGTGAGGAGTGACACCAGAACGGGGGCCACCTGCGCTGCGGGCGCGGCGGCGGGAGTAGGGGCGTCGAGGGGCGGGGTAGCGGTATGCGGCGCTGTTTCGGGCGCGATCGGGGGCACGATGGGGGGCACGATGGGGGATAAGGCGAGTGCCGCGGCATCCATGCGAGGGATCGCGGCCGGCGGCGAGACCGGCGGCGGTGTGGCGGGACCGGAGGTGCCGGCGCGCGGCGGCGGCCGGGTCGGCGGCGGGACTTGCGACGCGGACGGGGCGGCGGCGTGCGGCCCGATCGCCGAGGACGCCGCGATGCCGGCCGGGCTCGGGCAGCCGGACGCGGGTGGCGGCGCCGGCGGTATCGGCAGGGCGATCGCCGGTGGCGTGGGCACCGTCAGCGGTTGTGGAAGCGAGGCCTGGCCTGACCCCGCGGGTTTCGCCTTTTTCTCGGTAGGCACTGCCGGCTTTCCGTTTGGGGAAGGCAGCGCGACGGCTGGTTGCGCGGCGGCCTGCGCCACGATCGGCGCTGCGGCCGCGGCCGCCGCGGCTGGCCCCGGTCCGGCACCCGCCGTGGCACCGACGGGAGCGTTGGGCGCCCGCGCCGTGAGCGCGCTGGCGCCGGTCGTCCCGTTCGCGTTGGTTCCGTTTCCGGTCGCGTCTTTCCCGGTCGCTCCGTTCAGGGTCGCCGCGAACCCCGCCCCGAGGTTGGGGCGCGGGATGGTCTTGGCCGGCGAAGCGGGCTCCGGGGCCGGAGCAGGGGGCGATGGCGTGGTAGCGGTCATGCAAGCCGATGGGGCAAGATCGGGGCCAGTCCGCGACCGGCCGCGCCGCGCCGTCCGACGCCGACGCAACCAGCGCGCCCGGCAGGATCGACCCGGCAGTTCCTGCCGCCGGCCCGCCGCCGGTGCTGGCGCGGCCCGGCGCCCGACGCGCAAAACCCGCTGACTCGCGTGCGTGGGGCGTCTGGCACGCTTCCTGCCTGATTCCGGCCGACGGCACCAAGGAGCCTTCCATGTCTTCCCTGTTCGGCGCGCTCAATACCTCGGTCAGCGGGCTGTCGGCCCAGTCCGCCGCGTTCGGCAACATCTCCGACAATGTGGCGAACAGCCAGACCGTGGGGTTCAAAGCGGTCGATACCAGCTTCATAGACTATCTTACCACCTCCACCGCGCAACAGAACGAACCCGGCGCGGTGATCACCCGGCCCAGCTACACCAACAACGTCCAGGGCACGATCACGCAGAGCAGCGATCCGCTGGCGCTGGCGATCACCGGGCAGGGATTTTTCGCGGTGTCGGAACAGAACGGCACCGTGCCGGGCAGCACGGATCCCACCTTCAATCCACAGACCTATTACACCCGCGCCGGCGATTTCCAGATGGACAAGAACGGCTATCTGGTGAACAGCGCGAACGAGTACCTGCAAGGCTGGAACGTCGATCCCGCGACCGGGACCGCCAACCAATCGCAACTTGCGCCGATTCAGATCTCGCAGACCCAGTTCAATCCGGTGCCGACCAGCCAGGTCAGCCTGTCGGCCAATCTGCCGACCACGGCGGCCGCCGGTGCGCCGATATCCTCGCAGGTCGATGTGTACGATTCGCTTGGCAATTCGCACACCGTCACGCTGAACTGGACGCAGAACGCCGGCAACGACTGGACCGTGACCCTGACCTCGCCCGACACTCTTCCCACGACCATCGGCAGCGCCGACGTTCAGTTCGGCACCAACGGCGTGCCGGCTGGCACGGTGGGTTCGTTCGGCACCGTCTCGGGCAGCGTCACCGCCGCGGCGTTCGGCGCGAACGCACCGGCCAATCTGACGATCGCCACAAATTTCGGCTCCGGCGCGCAAAGCTTCACTCTGAATCTGGGCAATTTCGGCCAGGCCAACGGGGTGACGCAGTTTGCCGGGTCCACCTACAGCCTGCGCAATATCACCCAGAACGGCGTGCCGCCTGGCAGCTTCACCGGCATCACAACCACTACGGCGGGCGATGTGGTGGCGAACTACAACAACGGCCAGTCGCAGACCGTCGCCCAGGTGCCGGTGATCACCTTCGCCGCTCCGGATGCGTTGCAGCGGCAGAACGGCCAGGCCTTCACCGCCACCACCGATTCCGGCAATGCGATCGCGCAGAGCGCCAACACGAACGGCGCCGGCGGGCTGGTCACCGGGTCCGTGGAAGGCTCGAACGTCGATATCGCCACCGAGTTCTCCAAGCTGATCGTCGCCCAGCAGGCCTATGGCGCGAATGCCAAGATGCTGACCACGGCGCAGCAGCTGTTGCAGACGACCATCGACATGAAGCAATAGGCGGGGCCGGGCCATGGGCCTCGACGCCGCGCTTTCGATCGCCTCCGGCGGGATCGCCAATGTCAGCGCGGGGCTGGCGCTGGTCTCCCACAACGTCGCCAATGCCGGCACCGCGGGATATGTCACTGAGACCGGGACGCAGACCGCGCTGGATGCCGGCGGCGTGGGGATGGGGGTGCGCACCGGGCCGGCGATCCGGCTGGTGGATGCGCAGCTGCAAGCAAGCGTGCAGGCGCAGACCTCGGTGGTCGCGTCCCTGACCACGCAGCAATCGGCGTTGCAGGCGATCGATTCGGTGCAGGGCACGCCGGGCCAGGGCCAGGATCTGGGCAGCCTGCTGGGGGTGCTCGGCAACCAGTTCTCCACCCTGCTGAACGATCCGTCCAATGCGACGCAGCAGGCGGCGGTGGTCACGGCGGCGAGCGCGCTGACCGGGCAGATCAACGCGCTGAGCAACGCCTATACCGCGCAGCGGCAGAACGCACAGAACGCGATCGTTACCGCGGTGGGCACGGTCAATACCGCATTGGCGGCGATCGGGTCGCTGTCGGATCAGATCATGGCCGCGCAGGCGGCAGGGCGTTCCACCGCCGATCTGGCGAACCAGCGCGACGCGCAGGTGGCAAGCCTGGCGCAGATTCTGGACGTGAAGACGCTGACCCAGCCGAACGGGGACATGATCGTCACCACCGCGTCCGGCACCGAGCTGCCGACACACGCGCCGGCCAACCCGCTCTCCACGTCCGGGGCGAACACCCAGCCCGGGTCGTATTATCCGGGCGGAGGCATCCCGCCGGTCATGCTGGGCGGGGCGGACGTGACAGCGGCGCTGACCGGGGGGCAGCTCGGGGCAAATTTCGCCTTGCGCGATACCAGCTTGCCCACCAGCCAGGCTGAGCTTGACGAGTTCTCGCAGAACCTTGCGTCGCGCTTTGCCGGGCAGGGGCTGGCGCTGTTCACCGATGGCGCCGGCGCGGTGCCGGCGGGCGGCGGCGTGCCGGCGCAGGCCGGGTATGTGGGGTTCGCCGCGACGATCGAGGTGAACCCGGCGGTGACGGCCAGCCCGTCTTTGGTGCGGGACGGGACCACGGCGATCGCGGGCAGCCCGACCGGAGCCAGCGCCTTTACGCCAAACCCGGCCGGCGGGCCTGCGGGGTTCGCCACCTTGATCACCCGCATCGTCCAATATGCGCTGGGGGCGCAGGCGCAGCCGGGGGTGGCGCAGCCGGCTTCCCATATGTCGGGGCTGGGGGCCACCGGCACCCTCGCCGCGCCCTATGCGTCCCAGCCCACCCTGGGCGGGATCGCGACCGCGCTGGTGGGCGCGCAAGCCGCCGCCAGCGCCGCCGTCACCAGCCAGTTGAGCACCGAGCAAGCCGCCACGACCAGCCTACAAGGCCAGCTGACCACACAGTCGGGCGTGAACATGGACACCCAGATGTCGCAGATGATTGCGTTGCAGACCGCCTATGGCGCCAACGCCAAGGTGATCGCCGCGGTGCAGGCGATGTACAGCCAGCTGCTGAGTGCCGTGCAATGAGCGGGGCCGTCACCGCCTATGCCGGGTATGGCACCATGACCAGCCTGATTGCGGACGCGCAGACCGTGCGCCAGCGGATGGATCGGCTGACCACGCAGGCCAGCACCGGGTTGGTGGCGCAGACCTATGCCGGGCTGGGGTCCGGCGCCAGCGTGTCGCTGAGCCTGCGCCCGCAGATCGCGGCGATGGGGGTGTGGCAGGCGAATATCAACGCCGCCACCGGAACCATGGGCGTGACGCAGACGGCGATGACCCAGCTGCAGTCGATCGCGTCCAATTTCCGCGCGCAGCTGGACACGCTGAACGGGCTGGCGCCGTCGAATGTGGATACCCTGGCCGCGTCCGCCCGCCAGGCGCTGGCGCAGGTGGCCGGGCTGCTCGATACCACCGATGGGAGTACGTATGTCTTCGGTGGCGCCGACAGCACCAACCCGCCGGTACCGAACCCCGATGCGATCGGCAGTTCGGGGTTCGCAACCCAGATCGGCACCGCGGTGGCCGGGCTGGCCGGGGCTGGGGCGAGCGCCACCGCGGCGGCCACGCTCGCGATCGCCGGTTCCAACGCCGCCGGGACGTCGCCGTTCTCGGCTTATATGTCGCAACCGGCGACGGCGTTGCAGGCGGGGATCGCGCAGGTGCAGACCGGGGCGGGGCAGACCCAGGCGGTGGGGCTGCTCGCGAGCGCCAACACCTATGCGGTGTCCTCGGGCGGCTCCACCACCGGGTCCTGGGCGCGCGATCTGCTGCGCGCGTTGGCCACGATCGGGTCCTTGTCCAGCGCGCAGATCGGCGCGTCCGGGTTCCAGGGGCTGGTGCAGGATACCTATACCAGCCTGACCGGCGTCGTGAGCGCCACGGCGAACGAGGCGGGTGTGCTGGGGAACCAGCAGACCGCGCTTACCGGGGTTGGTACGCAGTTGCAGGACCAGGTGACGGCGCTGACGGCCCAGGTCTCGCCGGCGGAGAACGTGGATATGGCGCAGACCTTATCCAGCCTGACCCTGGTGCAGACCCAGCTGCAATCGTCCTACCAGCTGATTTCCGGGCAGTCGGCCCTGTCGCTGGTGAAGTTTCTGCCGATCGGGTGACGTCAGTGGCCCGATGTTTACCCGGTCTTTACTTTCGCGCGCCAGGATGACGCGCTGTCCGCAAAAGGCGGGGCATTCCGCAACCTTAGTGGGCAACAGGAAAACACCATGTCCAGTACTCTCAACTCGATCAATACCAATGTCGGTGCGATGGTGGCTCTGGAGTCGCTGAACCAGACCACGATGCAGCTGAACACCACCCAGAAGCAGATCTCCACCGGCTACGCGGTGGCCGATGCCACCGATAACGGCGCGTCCTACGCGGTGGCGCAGCGGGTGCGATCCGATGTTTCGGCGCTGACCACCGCGAACCAGCAGCTGGGCGGCGTGCAGGGGCTGATTTCGACCACCTCCACCTCGCTGAACGACATCCAGAATACCATGAGTTCGATGCGCGACGTGCTGGTATCTCTGGCCAGCGGCAACGTATCGGGCAACCAGCGCACGCAGTACGAAGCGCAGTACACATCCTTGCTGAAGAACGTCAAAAGCTTTGTCCAGGACGCCAGCTACAACGGCAAGTCGCTGATCGGCAACATCACCGGCTCTACCGGCACCTTCTCCTCGGTATCGGTGGTCCGCAACGAGGTGGGGTCCACCTATGGCATCGGCACGTTCAGCGGCTCGAAGCTCTATGGGTCGTTGAATTTTACCTCCACGCAGCTGAATGGGGCCGGCACGGTCGCGGCGCTGATCACCAATACCGGGACATTCCTCAACAAATTCAACGCGGTCGGTTCGGCGTTGAACACGTACGGCTCCAACACCAACTATGTTAGCAACCAGATCACCTACAACAGCGCCAAGATCGACAGTCTGAACCAGGGCATGGGGGCGTTGATCGATGCCAATCTGGCACAGGAATCGGCGATGTTGCAGGCGTTGCAGATCCGCCAGCAGCTGGGCACCCAGGCGCTGACCCTGGCGAACCAGACGCCGAACACGCTGCTCACCCTGGT
>JAKAZJ010000050.1 GCA_021826565.1 Pseudomonadota bacterium
CAGGATCAGCGCGACCGGCTCGCCCACATAGCGCACCCGGTCGGCCGCCAGCAGCGGCTGCGGGGCGAAGGCGAACGGCGCGCCGGTATGCGGATTGGCCTGCACCGTCGGCAGCAGCGGGCCGATCCCGTCGGCCGCAAGCTCCGCCGCGGTCAGCACCGCCCGCACGCCAGGAAGCGCGCGCGCCGCCGCCGCATCGAGCGCGGTCAGGCTGGCATGGGCGTGCGGCGAGCGCAGCACCACCGCCCGCAGCGCGCCGGGGAACGGAAGATCGTCCAGATAGGCGCCGCGTCCGATCAGGAAGCGGGCGTCCTCGCGACGTACCAGACTGGCGCCGATCGGGGCGTTCATGCGGGTCAGCGCAGCGGAAACCCGAGCGCGGCCAGCGAGGCACGCATGTGCTCACGCCCGCGCAAGGCGGCGGCGTCCTTCACGCGGTCGATACATTGCTCGGTCCAGTCGATCGGGCGCATCGCCTGTTCGCGCTGGAACGCGCGCAAGGTTGCGTCATAGGCGGCGATCGGGGCGTCTGCCTGGGCCGGGCGGTAGGTCTCGCGGTGCAACACCACGTCCAGCGGCAGGCGCGGTTTCACGTCCGCGCCGGCGGCCGGGTCGGGCCAGCCGATCGCCATGCCGAAGACGGCGAACACGCGCGGCGGCAGGCCGAGTTCGCGCGCCACCTGTTCCGGATGGTTGCGCATCGCGCCGACATAGACCCCGCCAAGCCCCAGGGATTCGGCGGCAAGCAGCGCGTTCTGCGCGGCCAGCGCGGCATCGATGATGCCGACCATGAACTCCTCCAGATACAGCGTGCCGGTAACCGGCTGGCCGCGCGCGGCGGCAAAACTCTCCAGCCGGTGCAGATCGGCCAGCCACACCAGAAGCAGCGGGGCCTGGGAGATGAAGCCCTGCTGGCCGGCGAGCTCGGCGAGGCGGGATTTGCGGGCCGGCTCCTGCACCGCGACCACGCTCCAGAGCTGGAGGTTCGACGAGGTGGCGGCCGATTGCGCGGCCGTGACCAGGGTTTCCAGCGTGTGCTCCGCCAGCGCGCGGGGGAGGAAATGGCGCACCGAACGATGCGCCAGGATCGTGTCCAGGACCGCGTTCCACGCCGGCGGCGGCGCGGCGGCGGCGCGATGACGGCGGGCAAGGGCGGCCTCGGCCGCGGCGGCCGGAACGAGGGAGTCGGGCATGGAGGGTCTCCGCAACGCGGGGGGTTTACGCCAAGCTGCCCGCTTGGATCGGCGGTGTCCATGCGGGGCGTGTAGGTCGTGTTCCGGTTTCGCAATCGCGATGCGATGTGCTAGCCAGCGCGGGTTATCGTCGGGGCGTGGCGCAGCCTGGTCAGCGCGCGTGTTTTGGGTACACGAGGCCGCCGGTTCAAATCCGGCCGCCCCGACCATCTGCCGAAGGAACTCCGCCATGCGTGCCCGCATCCATCAGCCGCCGAAATCCGCGATGCAGTCAGGCCGCGCCGGCACGCATCACTGGGTGCTGGAATTCGAATCCGATCGCCCGAACGCAGCGGACCCGTTGATGGGCTGGATCGGCGGGGCCGACACCCAGACCCAGGTGCGGCTGAACTTCCCCACCAAGGACGAGGCCCTGGCCTACGCCGCCCGCCACGGGTTGGACGCGGAAGTGGAGCTGCCGACCGCGCGCACGCTGCGTCCCAAGGCCTACGCGGATAATTTCCGCGTCGGCCGGCGGGAGTTGTGGACGCACTGAGCGCGGGGATCAGCGGCTCGGATCAGTCGCTTTCCGGATAGGCGGCCATCAGCCGTGTCTGCCGGCGCCATAACTGCCACAGCGCGCGCATCCCGGTCGGGCGGGCGCCCGCCGCGCGGTTCGCCGCGCCGATCCGCCACGCCGCCGCATAATGGAAGAACTGCGCCCGCCAGGCATCCCAAAGCCGGGTGCGCGGATCCCAGACATGGGTGGCCTCGGCGCCGGCGCCGTTGATCTCGATCACCTGCAAGCCCTCGCCCCGGGTCAGGGCGGCGAGCGTATCGAAGCGCACATCGAACCGGCCGAAATGGAATCGCGGCAGGGCGCGGGCCAACCGCTCGATCGCGGCCGTCAGCGCCGGGGTCGCGTGGTCCGTGCCGTCGCGGAAGATCGAGCCACGGCAGTGATTGCCGACGAACACCAGCGGCACCTGCGTGCCCTGGGCGGGCACGGTGTCGGCCTGCGCGGCCAGACGCGGCAGATACAGCTGCGCGATCCGCCCGGCGCGGGGATCGGCCAGGATCAGTTGGCGCAGGGTGGAGCGCCCGTCCCCGGTCACCACCGGCGAGGATTTCAAGGTGATGGAGGTGATCCGGCCGACCGCGTCGTCGGGGTGGCGGATATAGAAAATCCCCGCTTCGCCGGGTGCCGTGACCAGTTGCTGAAGCAGCACCGCGGCATCGGCGGGAAACCCGGCAAGGTAGCGCGCGAGCGCCGCCGGATCGGCAATCCGGCGTACGCCGGCGCCGTTGCAGCCGATATCGGGCTTGGCCACCAGCGGATAGGTCAGTCCGGCGGCCTCCATCGCCGCCTCGGCCGCCGGCAGCGTGGCGCCGGGCGCGAGCAGGACATACGGGGCGATCAGGGCGCGCGCGCGGCCGGCCACCTGATCCAGGATCTCGGTCTTGGATTCCCCGCACAACCCGCCGGCGGTGATCGCCGGGTTCGCGGCCGTCAGCAGCGTGGCGGAACGATAGCGCAGCGCCAGCCCGGCGGCCTGGGCCAGGATCGGCAGGTAGAACAGCGCGGCGGGCCAGAACTCGAAGAACGACAGCGCCGGCGGCTCGGTCCGCGACGGCCCGGGCCAGGGCAGCGACAGGGTGGGATCGTGGCTCATTGCGGCGGCGCCGCCAGCGCCGGGCGCGGGCGGGACAGGACGCGCAGGATATGCCCGGCGAGCAGCAGGCATAGCACCATACCCGCCGCGCCGGCCCAGCGCCAGACGCCGTAATGGGCCATCAGCACCGCGCCCATGCGCAGCGAGACCAAGAACAGGCCGGAGGTCCAGACCGTGGTCGCCAGCGCCGTCGCCACGGCGAAGCGGCGCAGATCGGCGCCCAGATAACCGCAGGTGGTGTAGGTGGGCAGGCGGACGCCGGGCAGGAAGCGGGCCACCAGCACTACGCGGAACACCCGGCCGGCGAGCCAGGCGCGTACCATCTCGGTCCGCTGCGGCGGGAGCAGACGGCGCATTGCGGGGACCCGCGCGGCCAGCCAGCCAAGGCCATACAGACCCAGATCCCCGGCGACGATCCCGACATACAGGGACGCCAACGCCAGCGGCACCGAGATGGCTCCCGATTGGGCCGCCATGGCGGCGAACACCGTGGCCGCGTCCTCCAGGATGAAGGTCGCCAGCACGATCGTCCCGGCCTGCAGCGCAGGGTGATGGGCGGCAAAGCCGATCAGGGTTCGGACCGACAGGTCCAACATGGGTGGCGACCCGTCGGGTGGTTATGTCCCGCATATAGGCCCGGGCCGGTCAACGATGAAGGGGCCGCGCCGCGCGGATCGGGCGCAGGGCGGTTAAGATTTGATGGAATCGGCTTCATGTTTTGCAATCGCGCGGTACCCGGCGCCGACCCGTGTTCGGTCAGAACAGCGCGGCCAGAGCCTCCGCGGCGATGGTGGCGATTTCGGGATCGTCCGGCATCGGCCAGCACGCCGCCGGCTCCGCCAGCCCGCCCGGTCGCGGCGCAGGGCGGTAGGCGCCCGGGCCGTCGGGCACCGCCAGCAGCTTGTCGGTAAGGCCCAGCACCGTCTCCGCCCCGCCGAGATACAGCACCCCATCGGGGGCGAGCTGGCGCGCGATTGCGTCCAGGACCCGCGCCTTGGTCGGCGGATCGAAATAGATCAGCACGTTGCGACAGAACACCACGTCGAACCGACCGAGCGGACTGGGATCGTCCAGCAGGTTCCATTCGCGGAACGTGACCGCGGCGCGCAGGGTCTCGGCGATGCGCCAGCTCGCTTCCTCCTTGCGGAAATGGCGGACCAGCATCTGCACCGGCAGACCGCGCTGCACCTCGAACTGGGTGTAGAGGCCGGCGCGCGCCCGAGCCAGCGGCTCGCGCGCCAGATCGGTGCCGAGGATTTCGATCCGCCGATCCGACAGGGCGGGGCGCAGCTCGGCGGCGATCATCGCCAGGGAATAGGCTTCCTGGCCGGTGGAGGCGGCGGCGGACCAGATGCGCAACGCCGTGCCGGGCGGGCGCGCGGCATGCAGGCGCGGCAGGGCGGTCGCGCGCACATGGGCGAACGGCTTGGTGTCACGGAAGAACAGGCTCTCGTTGGTGGTCATCGCTTCCACCACTTCGCGCACCAGACGCTCCGCGCCGGGCGCGCGCAGGCGGCCCGCGAGCGCGGCCAGGTCGGGCAGGTGCTCCCGCTTCGCGATCGGCCCGAGCCGGGTTTCCAGCAGATAGGTCTTGTCCGGGCCGATGGTCAGGCCGGAGCGATCGCGCAAAACTGCGGCGAAGGTTGCGAACGCGGCGGCGGGCAGCGTCATGGCCGCGCGTCCCGAAGCAGCGCGCCCCGAAGCAGCGCCCCCCGAAGCAGCGTGCGGAGCCGGGGCGCAAGCTCGGCCAACGGCAGGACGGCGTGGCACAGCCCGGCCTGGGCGATCGCGCCGGGCATGCCCCAGACCACGCTGGTGGCCTCGTCCTGCGCCAGCGCGGTGCCGCCGGCGGCGACCACGGCGCGGGTGCCTTCCAGCCCGTCATGGCCCATGCCGGTCAGCATCGCCACCAGCACCCGGCCGTCGGCGGCCGCGGCGGCGGATAGCAGCATCGGGTCCACCGCGGGGCGGCAGTAATTCACCGCCGGCGCGTCCGACAAGCGGGCGACGAAGCCGCTGGCGGTTGATTCGATCAGCAGGTGACGGTCGCCGGGGGCGAGATAGGCGCGGCCGGGAAGCAGCGTTTCGCGGTCCTTCGCCTCGGCGCAAGGCAGGGCGCCCAGCGCGGTGATGTGTGCGGCCAGCATGGCGGTGAAGGCCGGCGGCATGTGCTGGGTGATGACCACCGGCACGGCGATGTCGGCGCCGAGATCGCCGATCAGCCGCAACAGCGCCTGCGGCCCGCCGGTGGAGCTGCCGATCGCCAGCAGCCGGGGCGGGTGGCCCGGGGCGGGCCGGGTTGCGACAGGCCGAGTTGCGGCGGGATGAGCCGCGGTCGGTCGGTCCGGCGGGCCCGCACCCAAGCCGCGGCGCAGCCGCGCCAGCCCCTTCACCTTGGCCAGCAGCTCGGCGCGGAAACCCAGATCATTCAGGCCGGTTACGGCCGAGGGTTTCGGGATGTAATCCGCCGCCCCCAGCCGCAGCGCGCGCAGCGCGATATCCGCCCCGCGCGTGGTCAGGGTGGAGGCCATCACGATCCGCACGCGGGGATCGACTTTCAGCAGTTCCGGCAGCGCGCCGATGCCGTCCAGCACCGGCATCTCGATATCCAGCACGATCACATCGGCGGGCACGCGGCGCAGCGTGTCCACGCCTTCGCGCCCGTCGGCGGCGCGGGCAACCACGGTGATGTCCGGATCGGCGTCCAGGATGCGGGCGATGGCGCTGCGGATCACCGCGGAATCGTCGCAGATCATGACCCGCGCGGGGGCGGCCGTGCTCACGCCAGCCCGGCCTCGGCGAACTTGCCCAACAGGATATCGGCGTCGAACGGCTTCATGATGTATTCCTGCGCCCCGGCTTCCAGTGCCTCGGTGATGAAGCTCATTTCGGTTTCCGTGGTGCAGAACAGGACCACCGGGCGATCGGGGCCGAATTCGGCGCGCAGGGCGCGGAGGAACTCGATCCCGTTCATCACCGGCATGTTCCAGTCCAGCAACACGCCATCGGGCAGCGCGCTGCGGCACGCATCCAACGCCTTGGCGCCGTCTTCGGCCTCGCTCACCTGGTAGTCGTTGGCTTCCAGAATGCGCCTTGCCAGCTTGCGGACGGTGCGGCTGTCATCGACCACCAGGCAGGTATGGGTCATTGCTCAAGCCGCCATCGCAAGGTCCAGCAAGCGCGCCACGTCCAGCACCACCAGCAGGCGATCGTCCAGGCGATAGACGCCGCGGCTATGTTCCGCCCAGACCGGGGGCAGCGTCGGTGGGCACGCCTCGAAGGCCGAGGCGGGCAGGCTCATCACCTCCGCCACCTGATCGACCAGCAGCGCGTAGAGCTCGCCGCCCAGTTCGGTGACCACCGACATCCGCGTCTGGCCCGGCGGCGCGGCGGGCAGGTTCAGTCGCCGGCGCAGATCGATCGCGGTGACGATCCGCCCGCGCAGATTGAGGCTGCCCGCCACCTCCCCCGGCGCCAGCGGGATCCGCGCGATGGTCTGGTCGGCCAGCACGTCGCGCACCCCCAGCACCGGGATGCCGCAAAGCTGACCGGCCACGGTCAGGGTGACGAATTGCTGATCGGCATCGCCGATCGCGTCGGGCCCGGTATTCGTACCGCCGGCGCTCATACCGCCAGCTCCATCGCCTGGCGGTCGCCGCCACCCGGCACCGACAGCACCCGGCGCAACGCATCCAGCAGCGCGTCACGGTCGAATTTCGCCACATGGTCGTTGAACCCGGCGGCCAGGGCCTGTTCGCGGTCCGCGGCCGTCGAACGTCCCGACAGCGCCACCAGCGGCAGCGCCGCCCAGGCCCCGCCCGCACGCAGCGTGCGCGCCAGGGTGAAGCCGTCCATCTCCGGCATCTCGATATCCGAGATCACCGCGGCGAAGCCGGCGCCGGCATCGCGTAGCGCCAACGCCTCGGCACCCGAGGCCGCGGCGGTCACCTCGAACCCCGCCGCGGCCAGGGCCGGCACCAGCAGGGCGCGGAAGAAATCGCTGTCCTCCACGCAGAGCAGGCGCGGCGGGCCGAGCTTCGCTGCTTCCGGACGGAACCAGTCGCCGAATGCGCGGGTCAGCCAATAGCCGGTATCGATCACATCGGTGGCGTGGCCGGCGACCACCGCGGTGCCCAGCAGCCCAGGGCGGGCCGCGCCCAGCTCGATCTCCAGCCGGTCGTCCACCACATCGGTGATCGCGTCCACCAGCAGGCCCATGCTGCGATCGCCGTCGGTGAACACCAACGCTGGCTGGTGCGCGCGCGTGGGGTCGGTCGCGCCGGACAACGCCAGCAGCGGCATCAGCCGGCCGCGATACTGGGTGGCGAGCGCATCGCCGCAGCGCTCCATCTTTGCGCGCGGGATTTCCTCCAGCCGGGCCACCAGCGCCAGCGGTACCGCGAGCGGCGGGGCATCGGCGGGGCCGGCGCGGAACAGCAGGATCGCGGTCTTCTCGGCCGAATGACCGATGGCCGGAACCGGGGTCCGGGCGACCTCGGCCCGCGCCTCCCCGGCCGCGGCGCCGACGCCGGTTGCACGCGCGATCCCGTTCGGGTCCAGGATCATGATGACCGACCCGTCGCCCAGAATCGTGTTGCCGGAGAACATGGTGACATGACGCAGAATCGGCGCCACCGGCTTGACCACGATCTCCTCGGTGTCGAACACGCGATCGACGATCAGGCCGAGCATCGTGGCGCCGACCTGGGCAACCACGATAGTAGGCGGCTCGGCGGTTTCCGGCGCGGTATCCAGGCGCAGCAGGTCGCGCAGCCCGACCAGCGGCAGCAGACGGTCGCGCAGGCGCAACACCGGCGTATCGTTGATGCGTTCGATCCGGCTGCCGCCTTCCGTGCTGCCATCCCCGGCGCGGACCAGTTCCGCCACCGAGGTCTGCGGGATCGCGAACCGCTCACCGCCCGCCTCCAGGATCAGCGCGGAGACGATCGCCAAAGTCAGCGGGATCTTGATCGTGAACGTCGTCCCGGCGCCGGGACGCGAGGCAAGCTCGATCGTGCCGCCGATCCGCTCGATATTCGTCTTCACCACGTCCATGCCGACGCCACGGCCGGAGACAGCGGTCACGGCGGCGGCGGTGGAGAACCCGGCGCGAAAGATGAAGCGCTGGATCTGCGCGTCCGACATGCCGGCCAGCTCGGCCTCGGTCGCCAACCCCTGGGCCAGCACCTTGGCGCGGATGCGATCGACCGGCAGGCCGCGGCCGTCATCGGCGATCTCGATGATGATATGCCCGCCTTCGTGGAACGCGTTCAGCGTGATCCGCCCGGTCTCCGGCTTGCCGCGGGCACGCCGCTCGGCGCCGGTTTCCAGCCCGTGATCGGCCGAATTGCGGACCATGTGCGTGAGCGGGTCCTTGATCAGTTCCAGGACCTGGCGATCGAGTTCGGTCTCGGCCCCCAGCATCACGAGCTCGATCTTCTTGTCGAGCTCATGGGCCAGATCGCGCACCACGCGCGGCAGCTTGTTCCAGGCATTGCCGATCGGCTGCATCCGGGTCTTCATCACGCCTTCCTGCAAATCCGACGTGATATGCGACAGCCGTTGCAGCGGCACGGTGAAGGCGCCGTTCTCGTGGCCGCGGGCGAGTTGCAACAACTGGTTGCGGGTCAGCACCAGCTCGCTCACCAGGGTCATCAGGTCGTCCAGCACATCGACGCCGACGCGGATGGTCTGCGCGGCGGCCGCCGGTTCCGCGGCGATGATCGTCGGCGCAGCGGGCGTCGGCGCAGCGGGCGGCGGTGGTTCGGCCACGCCGGCCGGGATCGGCATCGAAGGCGCGGGCACGGCCGGCGCAGGCGCGGCGGCAGCAGGCGCGGGCA
>JAKAZJ010000051.1 GCA_021826565.1 Pseudomonadota bacterium
CCGCTCATCGTCGACGAGTGTCGCCAACCCGGCCGCCATCGGCGCCGAAACCAGTTCGGCGATATCCAGATCGCACCGCGTGATGCAGGCGCCCAGCGTGCGCAGCGCGGTCGCGCTCGCATCGATCACGTGCAGCCGTGCCGAAAGCGTTTCGCAGTGCTGGCCGCGCGGGTCGCCGATATTCGTCACCTCGTCCACCCCGAAGCCCAGCGGCAGCGCGTGAATGGTCTCGCGCCCATCGGCGGAAGCCCGGGCGCGCCCCTCGCTCACCACCCGGCGCAAATCCGCCTCCGCGACCGCCCGTCCACCCACCGGCCACTGCACGTTGAACAATCGGCTCTCGGGTTGCCCGCACGATAAATTCACGGTCACGGCACGCAGGCGGAAATCGGCCATGTCCTCGGCCTGGCCCACCGCCGCGCGAATGGCGCGCTCGGCCTCCTCGAGGTCCACGATCGAGCCCGCGCGCACGCCGCGCCCCTTCTGCCAGCCAAATCCAAGCACCCGCAACGTGCCATCACTCTCCGTGCGTCCGATCAGACAGGCGATTTTCGTGGTGCCGATATCCAGCACGCCGAACGGCCCGCCGGCGCGCGGGCGCGCCCGCTGCGGCGGGTCCGGGTCCATCGGCGGCGTGGTCAGCCGGCGCGGCAGGTCGGTCATTTTCCTGTCTCCAAGCAATTCGGCGCGCCGGCCGCGTATTCGGCTTGCGTCATCATGAGGGGGGTACCGTCGCCGGTGTCGCCGTCGCTTCGGGGCGCAACGTCACCCGGTCCGGCAGGCGCAGGTCGATCACGGTCAGCTTGCGGTCCAGCAGGTCGGTCGCGGCCTGCAATCGCGTCAGCCGGGCCAGCGCCTTGTCCTCGTTTTCCTCGGGCAGCAACACATAGGCGCCGTTATCGGTCTCCAGGTCCCAGCGCCGGTTGCCCACCAGCACCGCCGCCTGCACCCGCGTTTCGATCGCCGGGAACTTGCTCAGATCCGACAGCAACTGTTCGGCGTGGCTCGGGGCCTCCTCCCCCACCAGCAGCTTCAGCCCCTGCGCCAGATGCCGAATATTCTGGTCTGCCAGAACCGTGCCGTTCCGGTCGATCAGCGAGAAATGCCCGTTATGCTGCCACACCGCCGCCGCCCGCCGCTCCTGCAACAGCACCAGAACCGTGTCCGGCCAGCGCCGTTCCACCGTCGCCTGCTCGACCGAGGCCAGAGTCTCGATCCGGGCGCGCGCCGCGCGCACGGAAAATCCCAGCAACGGGTCGCCCGCGCGCACGCCGAGCGCCGCATTCAGCAATGGCAGTGGGGTCGCCGACCGTCCCTCGATCCGCACCTCCCGCACCCTCAGCCCCAGCGTGTCGCCGAAATTGCCCAGCCTCGCCTGCGCGCCGGTCAGGCTCGCCTCGCGGCGCGTGGTCCGCAGCAGCCACACCGCGCCCAGCACCCCGGTCAGAGCCAGGCCAGCCAGCATCAACGGCCGGCCCCGCCGCCGCGCCCGGCGCAGCGCCAGGGTCATGCGGTGCGGCCGGTCCTTCAGCGCGCGCGGTTCGCCCAGAATAGGCGTCGGCCGCTCTCCCGCCCGCGTCGGCGCGGCGCCCTCACGGCGCGGCTTGCCCGAACTCATTCGCGGCATGCGGCCTGCTCCACCATCCAGCGGCACAGGGACGGAAAATCCATCCCGCAATACGCGGCCTGCTCCGGCAGCAGGCTGGTCGGCGTCAGCCCCGGCTGGGTATTCACCTCCAGCAGTATCAACCGTCCCGGCTCGCTGACCGTGTCGTCGTACCGGAAATCCGCCCGTGTCGCGCCGCGGCAGCCCAGCGCCTGGTGCGCCGCCACCGCCACCTGGCAGGCGAGCGCCGCCACCGCCTCGGGTATCGGCGCCGGCAGGGCGTGGCGCGACCCGCCGGCCGCATATTTGCTTTCGTAGTCGTAGAAGGCGTGCGCGGGGTTGATTTCGGTCACCGTCAGCGCCCGGTCGGCCAGCACGCCCACCGTCAATTCCCGACCCGGTATGAATTCCTCTACCAGCGCGGTCGGGCCATGCGACCAGCCGCTGGCGATTTCCGCGCGCCGGTTGTCCCCCTCGCGCAGAATATGAACCCCGACCGAGCTGCCTTCGGCAATCGGCTTCACCACATAGGGGCGCGGCAGCGGATCGGCCTCGGCCAGGCTTGCAACCGATATCACCCGGCCCGGCGCCACCGGCAGCCCGGCCTCGAGAAACACCGCCCGGGCCGAAGCCTTGTCCATGGCCAGCGCCGAGGCCCGCGCCGGGGAATGCGTGTAGGGCAGACCCATCCAGTCCAACATCCCCTGAATGGTGCCGTCCTCGCCGAAACGGCCATGCAGGGCATTGAACACCACGTCCGGGCGCGGGTTCAGCGCCGTGATAACCGCCGCGAGGTCCGCCCCCGCCTCGATCGGGCGCACCGCGAAGCCCGCGCCACGCAGTGCCGCAACCACCTGCGTCCCCGACGACAGGCTGACCTCCCGCTCCGCAGAAATGCCGCCATAGAGAACCGCAACCGTCATCATGCCGTCGTCTCCGGCAGCCGCGCCAACCCGGCGGGCCAAATACCAAGCCGCCGGATTTCCCAGGCCAGGGTCACCCCGCTGGCATCGCGTACCCTGCGGCGGACGATCTCGCCCAGCGTCTCGAGCTCGGTCGCGCTGGCTGTGCCGCGGTTGATCAGAAAGTTGCAGTGCAGATCGGAAACCTGCGCATCGCCATAGGTCAGCCCACGACAGCCGGCGGCGTCGATCAATTCCCAGGCGCGCAGTCCGCTTTCATGCGCGGCGGGATTGCGGAACGTGCTGCCGCCGGTGCGCGACCGCACCGGCTGGGTTTGCGCCCGGCTCGTCGCGATTTCGTGCATTCTGGCATTTATCGTCGCGCGCTCCCCGTTCGTCGCGCGCAACCGCGCCCGTACCACCACCCCGCGCGCCGGCAGGCAGGCGTGCCGATACGCAAGCTGCAACTGCACGGCGCTCAGCCGCAGCACACCGTGTGGCGTGGCGACATCGGCCCAGTCCAGCACCGAGCCGATGTCGCTGCCATAGGCGCCGGCGTTCATGGCAACCGCCCCGCCCAGGCTGCCGGGTATGCCGGAGAGAAATTCCAGTCCGGTCAGACCGGCCTCGGCCGCCTGCGCCGCGATATGCGCATCCAGGCAGGCAGCGCCCGCGACCATGCCATCCGCGTCCGGCACCATGTCGGAAAAGCCGCCGCCGAGGCGTATCGTCAGTCCCGGGATCCCGCCATCACGTATGATCACATTCGACCCCGCCCCCAGCACGGTCAGACGGGCGGTGTCCGGCAAGGCCATCAGCGCGGTGCACAGATCCTCGGTATCGGCCGGTCGGAACAGGCATTCCGCCCGCCCGCCCGCGCGAAACCAGGTGGTCGCGGCCAGGTCCGCGTCCGCCCGCACCCGCCCGCGCAGGCCGCCGCACCCCATCGGCAGGGCCAGGGTCGCGCTCATCGCGCCGCCTTCCGCTTGCCGCGGCCCTGCAGGGCGGCCAATTCCTCAGGTAGAGCATGGGCCCATTGGGTAATGTTGCCGGCACCCAGGCACACCACATAATCCCCGGACCGGGCAATCGAATGCACCATTTCCGCGAGGTGCGATGGCTCGGACAGCGGCACTACCGCGCGGTGGCCGTGCGCGCGCAACCCCTCGATCAGGGCGTCGCGGTCGAAATCCGGTATCGGAGCCTCGCCGGCGGAATAGACATCGGCGACGATCACGGTTCCGGCATCGTTAAGGCAGGTGCAGAACTCCTCGAACAGAGATTGCAGCCGGGTATAGCGGTGCGGTTGCACCACCGCCACCACGTCGCGCGCGCCAGCCTGCCGCGCGGCCTTCAGCACGGCGGCAATTTCCACTGGGTGGTGGCCGTAATCATCGATCACGGTTATGCCGCCGGCTTCCCCGGTACGGGTAAAGCGCCGCTTCACGCCGCGGAACCCGGCGAAGGCGGCCCGGATCGTATCCTCGTCCACCCCCATTTCGGTCGCGATCGCCACCGCCGCGAGCGCGTTCTGGACATTATGCGCGCCGAGCATCGGCAGCCGGAACGGCGTCATCTCACGCGTCCGCCCGCGCGCCCGGTCGGTGATGATGACCTTGAACGTCGAGCCGGTGGGATCGGACTTTATCACCTGCCCGCGCACATCCGCCTGCGGCGATAGCCCATACGTCACCACGCGCCGGTCGGACACGCGGGGTATCATCTGCTGCACCGCTGGGTGGTCAATGCACAGCACCGCGAACCCGTAGAAGGGAATATTCCCCACAAATTGATCATAGCCGGCGGTCATCGCCTCCGCCGTGCCCCAATGGTCGAGGTGTTCGGGGTCCATGTTGGTGACCACCGCGATCGTCGCCGGCAGGCGTAGAAAGCTGCCGTCGCTTTCGTCGGCCTCCACCACCATCCATTCCCCTTGGCCCAGCCGGGTATTGGACCCGTAGGCATTCACGATCCCACCATTGATCACGGTCGGGTCCAGGCCCGCCGCCTCCAGCACGCAGGCGATCAGCGATGTGGTGGTGGTCTTGCCGTGGGTGCCGCCCACCGCCACCGACCAGCGCAGCCGCATCAACTCGGCCAGCATTTCCGCCCGCCGCACCACCGGAATGAACCGCTCACGCGCGGCCACCACTTCCGGGTTGTCTCGCTTGACCGCGGTCGACACCACCACCACCCGCGCCTTGCCCAGATGCGCCGCGTCATGGCCTATCATCACGGGAATACCCGCCTCGCGCAGCCGCGCCACATTGGCGGTCTCGGCGAGGTCGCTGCCCTGCACCGCGTAGCCCAGCACATGCAGTAACTGCGCGATACCGGACATGCCAATGCCGCCGATACCCACGAAATGAATGGTCCCGATCGAAAGCGGCAAGGCTCTCATGAGGCGCTCTCCCGGATCGCGGCTTCCACCACATCGGCCAGACGGGCCGCCGCGTCCGGCCGCCCGTGCCGGGCCATTTCCGCCGCCGCCGCCGGCAAACTCGTCGGGCTGGTCAGAATTTCCGTGAGCAGCGCGGTCAGAAGCGCGGGCACGAATTCCGCCTCGCGCAACCGCCAGGCGCCCGCGCCCAGCGCCGCCGCGTTCGCGCTCTGGTGGTCGTCTATCGCCCCCGGCAGGGGCACCAGCACGGCGGGCCGCCCGATCACGGCCAGTTCCGCCAGCGTCGAGGCGCCGGCCCGCCCGATCACGAGATGCGCCGCCACGATCCGCGCCGCCATGTCGTTGAAGAACGAGGCCAGCGTCACCTCCAGCCCGGCGGCCTCGTAGGCGGCGCGCACCGCCGCGAGGTCCGCTTCGCGTGCCTGCTGGGTAATGACCAGCCGCGCCCGCACACCGGGCGGCAGCGCGGTCAGAGCCGCCGGTACCACTGTCGAGAATATCCGCGCGCCGAGCGACCCGCCGGTCACCAGCACGCGGATCGGCCCGTCGGGTGCTGGAGGCGCGTAAGGGCTGGCCGCGCATGCGCCGATCGCCGGGCGTACCGGGTTGCCGGTTACAACCGTTGCGACCCCCGCCGGCAGTGTCCGGGTCGCGGCATAGCTCAGGGCCAGAATTGTGCCGCCCGCGCGCGCCAGAAATCGGTTGGCGCGGCCCAGTACCGCGTTCTGTTCGTGCAGCACCACGGGCACCGCCCGGCGCAACAGGCGCCGGCCGAGCACTGGCGGCACGCTGGGATAGCCGCCGAACCCGACGATCGCTGAGGGGTGCAGCCGCCGCAACGCCGCCCAGGCCTGCATCGTGCCGGCGGCCAGGGCCAGGGCCGATCTGGCGGCGCTGGCCACGCCACGCCCGGCCAACCCGCCGCCCGCCAGCACCGCCACCGGCACGCCGGCAAACGCGCCGTCCGGCGCGCGGTCCTGGCCGCGGCGGTCCGTCATCAAGGCAATGGCGTGGCCACGCGCCGTCAATTCCGCGGCCAGCGCCTCGGCCGGAAAAAAATGCCCGCCCGTGCCGCCCGCCGCCAGAATGACCCGACGTCCGTTCATCGCAGTGCGCCCTGGCTGCGCGCGCGCGTCAAGGCCAGCAGAAATCCCAGTTCCAGCGCCATCGCCAGCGCCGAACTGCCACCATACGAAATGAACGGCAGCGTCATGCCTTTGGTCGGAATAAGGTGCAGCGCGCTCGCCATGTTCACGAAGGCCTGCAACCCGAAACTGGTGGCAAGACCGCTGACCGCCAGAATGATGAACAGATCGTGCTCGTTCAAAAGCCGCAGCAACGCGCGGATCACGATGAACGCGAATATCGCCACCAGCACGAGGCAGACCAGAAACCCGAATTCCTCGCCCGCCACCGCGAACACGAAATCGGCGTGCGCGTCCGGCAGCATATCCTTGACCTGGCCCTCGCCCGGGCCGCGGCCGAACAGCCCGCCATTGCCAAAAGCCTGCAACGCCTTGTCTACCTGATAGGAATTATCGGCGGTCGGGTGCAGAAAGCGCAGCACGCGCGTGCGCACATGCGCATCCCAGGTGTAAAGCCCTATCGCGCCCAGCACCATCCCGATCAGGCCAAGACCGATCCAGCCGAGATTGATCCCCTCGACGAACAGCTGCGCCAGAAAAACCGCTGTGACCACGGTCAGCATGCCGATATCCGGCTGCGCCTTGAGCAGCAACAGAATCACCACGAAAATCGCGCAGGCCATGAGTGTGCCGGGAAAATTCCGCCGCTTCTTGCTCTCCGCTATCAGCCAGGCGGCCACTACCGCGAAGCAGGGTTTCAGGAATTCACTCGGCTGTATCGCGAACCCCGGCAGCGAAATCCACCGCCGCGCGCCCTTGATCTCGGTGCCTATCACCAGCGTCATCGCGGTCAGTCCGAGCGCTATCATGCAGCCCAGCAGGGCGGCCCGCTTGACGTTGCGTGGCGACAGCATCGACACCCCGACCACCTCGACGAAGGCGACCGCGAGAAACAGAACCTGCTTCAGGATGAACAGGTCCTGTGCCTCGCCGATGCGCGCCGCAACCGAGGGGGATGCCGCCAGGATCAGCACATAGCCGAACCCGATCAGGGTCGCGATCGCAATCAGCGTCAGGCGGTCGACCGACCACCACCACCGTCCCAGCAGGGACGTATCGGTGCGCGAAACCGGCATCACACCACCTCCCGCAAGGCGCGTGTCAAATGCGCGAAAACCTCGCCGCGCTGCTCGAAGCCGCTGAACTGGTCGAAGCTCGCCGCCGCCGGCGACAGCAGCACCACCTTCACGCCGCGCCGTCGCGCCGCCGCGTCCGCCTCGGGCACGGCACGCTCGAGCGTTTCGACGATCCGGTGTGGCACGCCATGAGCTTGCAGGGTGCGGGCAAATACCGGCGCGTCACGACCGATCAGCAGGGCTTCCGCGACCCGCGGGAAATACGGCGCCAGTGCTTCTATCCCCCCCACCTTGCCCATGCCGCCCGCGATCCATATCACCTGGCGATAACATACCAGCGCGCGTTCGGTGGCGTCGGCATTGGTCGCCTTGCTGTCATTGATGAAGCGCACACCATCGATTTCGGCGATCAGGCTCTGGCGGTGGGGCAGGCCCGGATAATCGCGCAGACCATCGGCCAGCCGCGCGCGGCTCACGCCCAGCGCGGCCGCCATGGCGCAGGCCGCGGCGGCATTCTGCGCATTGTGCGCGCCCGGCAGGGCAGGGGCCTCGCGCAGATCCAGAATTGGCCCGTCGGCATCGCGCAGCCACGTGCCCTCGGCCCATAGATCGGCCGGGGCATGGCCGGAAACCCGCATCACATGGGGGCCGCGCAGCCCGTCCGCCATCGTCCGCGAAGGCCCGTCGTCCACGCCCACCACGGCGGTATCCGCCGTGGTCTGGCGGTCGAATATATGCCGCTTCGCCGCTGCATACCCCGCCATGTCGCCATGCCGGTCCAGGTGGTCCGGGGTCAGGTTCAACAGTGTCGCGACATCGAACCGCAGGGTCGCCAGCCGTTCGAGCATATAGGACGACATTTCCAGGCAATAAACGCCGTGATCGTCGAGACCGGGCAGGGCCAGCGCCGCCGGGCCGAGATTGGCTCCCGCCGCCACGCTCAGCCCCGCGCGCGCCAGCACATGCGCGAGCAACGCGGTGGTGGTCGATTTGCCATTGGTGCCGGTAATGCCGGCGAACCGCGCGCGGGAGCCATTTTCCCGTACCGCCTGGAACAGCAATTCGGCATCTGTCCATATGGGCAGAAACCGTGCCCGGGCGTCCGCGGCCACGGGGTGGGGCGCGGGCAGAAAATGCGGAATACCAGGCGAGATCACCAACGCGTCGTAGCGCGCGCCGAGCGGGTCCGAGATCGGCAGGGTGTCGTCGCGCTTGCCCGGATCGTCGTCCCAGGCCAGAACCTCGGCCCCCATGGCCAGCAGCGCGCGCGCTGCCGACGCTCCGGCCCGGCCAAGCCCCAGCACCGCGAAGCGCCGGCCGGCGAACGTATCTGGGCGAAACTCGCTCATCGGATCTTCAGCGTGGCAAGGCCCGCCAGCGCCAGGATGATCGAAATGATCCAGAACCGAATGACGATGGTCGGCTCCGCCCAGCCCTTTTTCTCGAAATGGTGATGCAG
>JAKAZJ010000052.1 GCA_021826565.1 Pseudomonadota bacterium
CCGGCAGGAACTGCCAGGACAGCACCGCGGTCATGCGTGCCGGCGGCGCGGGATCAGCGACCCGCAACACGCTGCGTGCCCCGTCCGGCATTTCCAGCCACGCCCCCAGTCCCGCCACGGCCAGCGCCGTGTCATCGCCCATCGGATCGTGGATCGCGGCCATCGCCACGCGCCCATCGACGATGGCCGCGGCCATGGAGGCGAACAGCGGCACCCCGGCGGCGAAATTGAACGTGCCGTCCAGCGGGTCCACCACGAAGCATAATTTCGCACCCGCGATCCGCGCCGGCAGCTTCGGATCGGCGCTGGCGGCTTCCTCCCCCACGATCAGCGCACCGGGGAAACGGGCCGCCAGCGCTGCGGCGATGCGTCGTTCCGCTGCCGTGTCGGCGTCCGTCACCAGATCGAGCGGACCGGATTTCTCGCGGATCGTGCCCGGAGGCAGGCGGCGGAAACGGGGCAGGATCTCAGCCTTTGCGGCGTCGCGCAGCAGCGCCGCCAGCGCGGTGGCGTCGGCGGCGGTGAAGCTCATGCCATCCGCTCGAACCGGGCGCGGTCGGCGGGCAGCAGGCGGACCTCCATATGCACGGCTTCCGGCCCGTCGCGCCGTTCCAGGACCTCGCCATGTTCGTGCAGCCAGGCGATGCGTGCCCCGTCCTCGGGCGGCAGGTCGTAGCAGGCCCGCTCCATCCCGGCGGCAATGCGCGTGTCGATCGCAGCCAGCAGGTCGCCCAGCCCCTCCGACGTGATGGCGGAAACCGGAATCGCCCCGGCGCGAACCGGCACCGCGGCAACGCCGCCCATCAGATCGGCCTTGTTCAGGACTTCGATGGTGCGCGACGGCCAGGCCGGATCCAGCGTGCCGTCCTCAGCCAGGCCCTCCAGTACCGCGATCACGTCGGCGCGTTGCGCGGCGCTGTCGGGATGGGCGGCGTCGCGGACATGCAGGATCACGTCGGCCTCGGCCACTTCTTCCAACGTGGCGCGGAACGCCGCAACCAGCTCGGTCGGCAGTTCGGAGATGAAGCCGACCGTGTCCGACAGGATCGCGCGCCGGCCGGAGGGCAGGCGCAGCCCGCGCATCGTCGGGTCCAAGGTGGCGAATAACTGGTCGCGCGCGGTGACCTCGGCGCCGGTAAGGGCATTGAACAGGGTGGATTTGCCGGCATTGGTGTAGCCCACCAGGGCGATCATCGGGAACGGCACGCGCCGGCGTGCGGTGCGATGCAGCCCGCGCGTGCGGCGCACCTGCTCGAGCTCGCGTTTCAGTTTCACGATCCGCTCGCCGATCAGACGGCGATCGGCCTCGATCTGCGTCTCACCGGGGCCGCCGAGGAAGCCGAACCCGCCGCGCTGGCGTTCCAGATGGGTCCAGGAGCGCACCAGCCGCGAGCGCTGATATTCCAGATGCGCCAGTTCCACCTGCAACGTGCCTTCGGCGGTGCGGGCGCGTTCGCCGAAAATATCCAGGATCAGGCCGGTACGGTCGATCACCTTGCAGCCCCAGGCGCGTTCCAGGTTGCGCTGCTGCACCGGCGACAACGCGGCGTCGATGATCGCGACGGTGACCTCATGCGTGGTCAGAAATTCGCCCTGAGTGGCGATCTGGCCTTCCCCCAGCAGGCTGGCGGGACGGTGGGCGCGCAGCGGCAGGATGGCTTGATGGACCACCACCAGGCCGATCGAGGCGGCGAGACCCACCGCCTCGGCCAGGCGCGCTTCCGCGGCACGGGCTTCCGCGCCGTCGCGGGACTTCTCCCACGGCAGGATGACGGCGGCGCGGGTTGGGGCCATGCGGCGGTCCTAGATTTCGGCGGCCGGGGCCAGTTCGCGCGGCGCAACCGTGAGCGTGTTGCTGCCTTCCGCCTTGGCGGCGTCGAACAACTGGATCGGCGCGCCCGGCATCACGGTGCTGATCGCGTGCTTATAGACCAGCTGGGTGTGGCCGTCGCGGCGCAGCAGCACCGAGAAATTGTCGAACCAGGTGATGATGCCCTGCAGCTTCACGCCGTTGACCAGGAACACGGTCACGGGGGTCTTGCTTTTCCGCACGTGGTTCAGGAACACGTCCTGCACGTTCTGGGATTTCTCGTTGGCCACGGGGAGGTTCCTTCTTGTTGGTTGGGGAACGGTGACCCCGCGCGCGTGGCAGTCCGCGCGAAGCCGGCGGTACTCTATCAGCCTGTCCGGCCGGGGCAAGCATCACTGGGGACGCCCGAAACAACCCGCAGCAGGAACGCGGCATCGGGAAAGTGGAGATCCGGAGCGGCATGGTCAACCCCTCCGTCATGCGCGGCATCGCCTAACAGCACCGCGGTGACCCCGGCGGCGCGGGCGGCCTGCATATCCAGCGCCGTGTCGCCCACATACCAGACCGCTATCCCGGGCGCCGCGCCCAGCCGCTCCAGCGCCAACCGGATCGGCGCCGCATCCGGCTTGTCGGCCGCCGCGTCCCCGGCGCCGATCAGGGTGGTGAAATACCCGGTCCAGCCGAGATGGGCGGCCTCGGCGCGCAGGAACCGGCCGGTCTTGTTGGACACCACCGCCTGGCGCGTGGGCGGAAACCCGGCAATCAGCGTGGCGCTGCCGGCCAGCGGGCGCAATGTGGCGGTGTGCGTGGCCTGGTAGGCGGCGTGGAACAAATCCCGCGCGCGCGGCCAGTCGGGACCGAACAGCGGCGGGAAGGCTTCGGTCAGCGAGCGGCGCGCGCGGGCCTTGGTCTCCGCCTCGGTCCAGGCGGGCATCGCAAAGGCGGCGAAGGCGGCGTTCATGGCGGCGGTGACGCCGGGCCAGGCGTCCACCAGGGTGTTGTCCCAGTCATAAATCAGATGGGTGGGGGGCATGGGTTCCAGGGAGGCATGAGTGCGGGGCCGGATATCTCGATCGGGTCTATCCGATTCCCATCGACCCAAGGAATCCCGTCGCCGATGGCGGTGCACGATGCGTGCGTCAGGGACCGGGCCCGCGCGTCACGGTCCGGAGTGTCAAGGCCCGCAATCACGCAGGTTTGGTACCGAGGATCAGCGTGCAGCTTTGGACCGGTTCAGGGCCACGGCGGCGCGCAGAAGCGTCTGCAACGCCGCCTCGTTGATCGGCGCGCCTTCGTGGAAATCGATCGCGCGCCGCGTGTTCCCGTCCAGGCTGGCATTGAACAGGCCCGCAGGATCCCGCAGCGCCGCGCCTTTGGCGAAGGTCATCTTCACCACGTTCTTGTATGTCTCGCCGGTGCAGATCACGCCATCGTGCGACCACACCGGAACCCCGCGCCATTTCCACTCCTCGACGATTTCAGGATCGGCCTGCTTGACCAGGGCGCGGAGCCGGCTGAGCGTCGCGCCGCGCCAATCGTCCAGTTCCCGGATTCTTGCGTCGATCAGCTGCGACGCTGACTGACCGTTCGGTGGTCCATCTTTCTTCATGCCCGCCGCTCCAGCATCGTCAATCCATCGGCGTCACGCATCGCCCCGAAACCCCGTCGCCACCACGTACAGCTCGCGTGATTCCTTCCGGCTCGCCGGCGGCTTGGCGTGGCGCACCTGGGCAAAGCCGCGCTTCATCCGTTCCAGCATCCCCCGCTCGGCGCCGCCCTGGAACAGCTTGGCGACGAACGCACCGCCCGGATTGGTGATCGCGAACGCCAGGTCCAGCGCCAGCTCGGCCAGCAAGGTGATGCGGATATTGTCCGTCGCCGTGTGTCCGGTGGTGTTCGGCGCCAGGTCCGACAGCACCAGATCCGCGCGCCCGCCCAGCAATGCCGTCAGCCGCGGCGGCATCTCGGGATCGTTGAAATCGCCCTGCACGAAGATCGCTCCCGGCAGCGGCACGATCGCCAGCAGATCGATGCCGACCACCGCGCCGGCGCCGCGCCGCAGCGCCGCCTGCGTCCAGCCGCCCGGCGCCGCGCCCAGGTCCAGGACCCGCCCGCCGCGCGGGATCAGCCCGTATTTCTCATCCAGCTCGACCAGCTTGAATGCCGCGCGGGAGCGCCAGCCATCGGCCTGCGCCGCGCGCACATACGGATCGTTCAGCTGCCGCTCCAGCCAGCGGCGCGAGGACGGCGTGCGCCCGGCCCCCGACCGCACCCCCACCGCCAATCCCCGCCCCCCCGGCGGCAGCGCGCCCTTCACCGGAACCGTCGCGCGCGATGGGCGCGGATCAGGCGCAGCAGCATCCCCTCGCGCAGGCCGCGATCGGCGACGATCAGCTGCGGCGCCGGCCAGACATGACGGATGGCGGCGAAGATCGCGCATCCCGGCAGGACGTAATCGGCGCGCTCGGGGCCGATGCAGGGGTGTTCGTCCAGCCCCGCCCGACCCAGGCCGCGCAGCCGGGTCAAGGCGTCATCGGCGACCTCGATCGGCAGGATCGTCCCATCCACCAGATCGCGTTGATAGCGCGGCAGCTTCAGTGCCTGGCCGGCGAGCGTGGTGACGGTGCCGCTGGTGCCCAGCAGGAACACCCCGCCCTGACGGATTTCCTGGTTGATGCAGTGCACACTCTCGAATCCCGTCAGGCGGGCGGCAAAATCCGCGGCCATGGCGGCGAAGCCGGCATCCGACTGGCCGGCATCCAGCCCGAACCGATCCGCCATCGTGACCACGCCGACTGGAACCGAGAGATAGCCGATCATCACCGCTTCCCCAGGCGGGTCGATCCGCACCCAGGCGATTTCCGTAGAGCCGCCGCCGATATCGAACAGCAGCGCCCGGCGCGGCCCGCCGGTCAGCAGCCCGGCGCAGCTCTCCAGCGCCAGCCCGGCTTCCTCGCGCGGCGAGATCAGCTCGATCGGCAGACCGGTCTCGCCGCGCGCGCGGCGAAGGAAGGCGGCGCCGTTCGTGGCCTGGCGACAGGCCTCGGTCGCGACCGCGCGGGCGCCCTGGATCGGACGCCGGGCCAGACGCTCGGCGCAGGCCGACAGGGCGGACAGCGCGCGCGCGATCCCCTCGTCGCTGAGCCGGCCGGTGCGATGCAGCCCTTCGCCCAAGCGCACCACGCGGGAGAAACTGTCCAGCACCCGGAACCCGTCGCCCTGGGGGGCGGCCAGCAGCATCCGGCAATTATTAGTGCCCAGATCCAGCGCAGCAAACAGCGGCCCCGGCGGACGGCGCAGGGCTGGCGGTTCGGTCGGGGTCGGGGCGGAGAGCGACACGGCCTGTCCCGCGGTGACGGATGCGGTATTGTCCCGTTTCCCCCGTCCCGCCGCAAGGCTTGCCTTGGAGTCTCCGCCGATGCCCGATCCAGCCCCCGCGGTTGCCCCCGTGGTCAACCCCGTGGCCACGATGGCGTTCGAGGATGCACTGGCCGAGTTGGAGCAGATCGTGCGCGGCCTGGAAGGCGGCCAGCAGAAGCTGGAGGACGCGATCGCGGCCTATGAACGCGGTGCGGCGCTGCGCCGGCACTGCGAGGCGAAGCTCGCGGAAGCCGAAGCCCGCGTCGCGGCGATCGTTGAGCGCGCGGACGGGACCCTGGGCACGCGGCCGATGGAATAGCCGCACGGCAGAAGGAGTCGCGGCAGGCCGTAAGGGAGGGATGTGCGGCGGGCCGCATGCGCAAGGAAGCGTTAAGGTTTCCCCGCGTACCCTTGCGGCTTATGTCGGCCCGTCCCGTGGCCGGCCGGGAAAAGGCCGCTGGCATGAATCAGGTGTTGCTGCGCGATCGCTCGGACGCCGCGCTCGCGACCGTCTCGCTCGGTGACATGATCGGCGCGCTCAGCTTCGCGCTGGATCTGACCGAGGGCCAGCCGCCCGGGCATTGCCTGCGCTGCGCCTGGATCGGGTTGCGCATCGGCTGGGAATGCGGATTGGACGCCGCCACGCTGACCGATCTGCACTTCACGATGCTGCTGAAAGACACCGGCTGCTCGTCCAATGCCGGACGGTTGTGGGAGCTGTACGGCGGCGACGAACGGCGCGTGAAGCATGCATTCAAAACCGTCGATGCGCATAGCCTGCGCCAGGTCGCCCGTTTCGTCCTGCGCCATGCCGGGTTGGGTGAGGGGCTGCGCCGGCGTCTTTCCCGCCTGCGGCGCCTGGCCCGCGACGGGCACGATCTGGCCGCCGATCTGATCGCGACCCGCTGCACGCGCGGCGCCGACATCGTGCGCCGCCTGGGGTTTTCGCCCGCGGTGGCAGCGGCCGTTTATGCGCTGGACGAACACTGGAACGGCGGCGGCTTGCCGCAGGGCCTGCGCGGGGCGGCGATCCCACTGCTGGCCCGCATGGCGTTGCTTGCCCAGGTCATCGACGTATTCCACGCCGTCGGTGGCCCGGACGCAGCGCGGCGCGAGGTCCATCGCCGCAGCGGTACCTGGTTCGATCCCGATCTGGTTGCCGCGTTCGACGCGGCCGCGCAGATCCCGGCCTTCTGGGCGGGGCTGACCGACCCCGAGATCGGCGCGCGCGTCGCCGCGATTGCTCCGCCCGCCGGCGAATTGCCGTTGGACGAGGACCGGCTGGATTGCATCACCGAAGCCTTCGCCGACGTGATCGACGCCAAGAGTCATTTCACCGCCGGCCACAGCGACCGCGTCGCGCAGTACACCGACGCGATCGCTGCGCGGTTGCAGGTGCTGCCCGTGCAACGCCGGCGGCTGCGGCGCGCGGCGCTGCTGCACGATATCGGCAAGCTGGGCGTCAGCAACGGCATCCTGGAAAAGCCCGGGCGGCTGGATGCCGACGAATGGGCCGCGATCCGCCGCCATCCGGCCTGGTCCGAGGAGATCCTTGCCCGCGTGGGCGCGTTCCGTGATCTGGCGCCGATCGCCGGCGCGCATCACGAACGCCTGGACGGCGCCGGCTACCCGCGTGGCCTGGCGGGCACGGACATCCCCCTGGAAGCGCGCATCATCACCACCGCCGACATCTACGACGCGCTGACGGCGGAACGCCCGTATCGCGGCCCGATGCCGCCGGCCGAAGCGCTCGCGCTGATGGAGCGCGACCGCGACCGCGCGATCGACGGCGCATGCCTGGATGCGCTGCGCGAGGTGGTGGCGGATCAAACGCCGGGGTGACGTAACGAAAGCGCGGCCCGGGGTTTCTTGTCCTAGCTGACCACGCGGCTCGCGCGCGCAAGCACGGCTTCCAGCAGCACCTGGCCGCCGGCTTCGGCCTCATGCGGCTCGATCGATTCTGCTTCGTTATGGGACAGTCCGTTCAGGCACGGCGTGAAGATCATCGCCGTCGGCACGTGGCGGGCGACATAGACCGCGTCATGGCCAGCGCCGGAAACGATCTCGCGCGCTGGATATCCCAGCCGCGCCGCGGCCTGGCGCACCAGATCGACGCAGGCGGGATCGAATGGCTGGGCGGGGATGCGAAACAGCCGCGTCAGCTCCAGCTTCACCCCGGTATCGCGGGCGATAAACCCGGCCTCGCGCGGGAACTGCGCGTCCAGCCGGTCGATTTCCGCCGCGTCCGGATGCCGGAACTCAACCGAGAAGCGGACCTCTCCCGGGATCACGTTGCGGCTGTTGGGGGAGACGAACAACTGGCCGACCGTGCCGCGCCCGTCCTCGCCGCGCGCGCGCATCATGCGGTCCACCAGGTCGATGATCCGCGCCGCACCGACCAGCGCGTCCTTGCGGGTGGAGGGCGGGGTGGTGCCGGCGTGGGAATCCTGCCCCGTGACCACCGCGTCGTACCACACCTGCGCCTGGGCGCCGGTGACGATGCCGATCGTCTTGGCTTCGCGCTCCAGGATCGGGCCTTGTTCGATATGCAACTCGAAATAGGAATCCGCCGGGAACGGGCGCGCGGGTTCCGGGCCGCGATAGCCGATCGCGTCCAGCGCCGCGCCGACGGTGACGCCGTCCGGGTCTTGCAGGGCTTCCATCTCGGGCTGGGCGTACACGCCGGCCCAGACCCCGGACCCCATCAGGCTGTGGCCGAAGCGGCTGCCTTCTTCATCGGTCCAGTTCACCAGCTCGATCGGGGCCTCGGTCACGATCCCCAGGTCGTTCAGGCTACGCATCACTTCCAGCCCTGCGATCACGCCGAGCGCGCCATCGAATTTGCCGCCCGAAGGCTGGCTGTCGAGATGGCTGCCCATCAACACCGGCAGGCGCGCGGGATCGCGGCCGGGGCGCCGGGCGAACATATTGCCCATGGCGTCGATGCGGACGGCGAGCCCCGCGGCCTCGCACCAGGCGCGGAAACGGTCGCGGCCGCGGCGATCGAGATCGGTCAGCGTCAGGCGGCGCACGCCGCCCTTTGGCGTGGCGCCGATCTGGGCGATGTCCATCAGCGTGTCCCACAGACGCTTGCCGTCGATGCGGAAATTGCTGGCCGGCGGTGTGGGATCGGGCATGGCGATGGTCCCTTTGGCGAGCTTCTATCTTGCCCGGGCGCGGGATTCTCGCAAGCAGGGCTACTTGGAGGGGGGAAGTAAGGAATTAAATCACCTTGCGGCTCCAAAAATTGCTTGCCTCGCTCTGGGTATATATTCTATACATACTCGCAACCCCATGCCCGCCATCCCCGCCCCGCTGCTTCCCCTGGTCGACCGCTTCACCAGCCTCGTCGGCTGGCTGGTGGAGCGCGTCGCCGGCCTGGGTGACCCAAAGGCG
>JAKAZJ010000053.1 GCA_021826565.1 Pseudomonadota bacterium
GCCTATCAGCGTGATACCAGCAACGGGGCGGCGGTATTCTACCCGCGGGTGATCGCACCCGGCACCGGCGCCGCGCTGGAATGGCACGACTCCGCCGGGCTCGGAACGGTGTACGCCACCACGGTGGTCCATTCGCAGGATGGCGCGCCCTATAACGTGGCCCTGATCGACCTGGACGAAGGGTTCCGCATGATGAGCCGGGTCGAGGATATCGCGCCCACCGCCGTCCGCATCGGCCAGCGCGTGCGCTTCCGCACCCATCGCCCAGGGGGGGATACAGGCGGGCAGCCCAGCGGGGATGAACCGCCCTGCCCGGTGTTCTTTCCCGCGGAGCCGGGCGCGTGAGCGGCCTGGTGCGCGGCGGCGCCGCGATCGCCGGCGTGGCGTGTTCCGATCTCGGCGCGGTGGCCGCGCAGATGTCGGTGATCGATCTGATGGCGCAGGGGATCAGCCGGGCGCTGGACGATTGCGGGCTGCGTCTGGCCGATGTGGACGGGTTGTTCTGCGCCACCACGCAGGCGCGCACCTCCGCCATGTCGCTGGCGGAATATCTGCGCCTGCCCGATGCCTATACCGATTCCACCATCGTCGGCGGCTCGTCGTTCGAGGTGCATGTGGCGCACGCGCTGGCCGCGATCGAGGCCGGGCTGTGTTCGGTGGCCGCGATCACCTATGGCAGCACGCAGCGGACGGTGGGGCGGCGGCAGGCGTCGGTGCGCGAATACAACCCGTACGAAACCCCGTTCCGTCCGTTCCTGCCGGCAACGGCCTATGCGATGGCGGCCAACCGTCACATGCACCAGTTCGGCACCACGCGCGAACATCTGGCCGAGGTCGCGGTGGCGGCGCGCGCCTGGGCGTTGCGCAACCCGGCGGCGTGGGAGAAAAAACCGCTGACGATCGCGGACGTGGTGGCCGCGCGCCCGGTCAGCGATCCGTTCACCGTGCGCGATTGCTGCCTGGTGACCGATGGCGGCGGCGCGCTGATCGTGGTGTCGCCGGAACGGGCGCGGTCGTTGCGCAAGCCGCCGGTCTACGTGCTGGGATGCGGGCAGTCGATCACCCATGCCTCGATCTCGTCGATGCCGGACCTGACGGTGACCGGCGCGGTGGCATCCGGCGCGCAGGCCTACCGGATGGCGCAGCTGGCGCCGCGCGAGATCGGGCTGGCGATGCTGTATGACGCCTTCACCATCAACACGATCCTGTTCCTGGAGGATCTGGGTTTCTGCCCGAAAGGCGAAGGCGGGCGGTTCGTGGCGGATGGCGGGATCGCCCCGGGCGGACGCTTCCCGGTGAACACGAACGGCGGCGGGCTGTCGTTCTGCCATCCCGGGATGTACGGCCTGTTCCTGCTGATCGAGGCGGTGCAGCAACTACGCGGCGAGGCCGGAGACCGCCAGATCGCGGGTCTGGCGACGGCGATCGCGCATGGCAATGGCGGCGTGTTGTCGGCGCAGGCGACCACCATTCTGGGGACGGAAGCCGCGCTGTAGGGGATCAGGCGTCCATCTTCAGCGCGGCGATGAAGGCCGATTGCGGAATCTCGACCTTGCCGAACTGGCGCATCCGCTTCTTGCCTTCCTTCTGCTTCTCCAGCAGCTTGCGCTTGCGCGAGATGTCGCCGCCGTAGCATTTCGCGGTGACGTCCTTGGACAGCGCGCCGATCGTCTCGCGCGCGACCACCCGCCCGCCGATCGCGGCCTGCACGGCGATCTTGAACAACTGGCGCGGGATCAGCTCCTTCAGCCGCGCGCAGATCGCGCGCCCGCGCGATTCCGCCGCCGCGCGATGGGCGATGAAGCTCAGCGCATCGACCGGGTCGTTGTTGACCAGGATCGAGATCCGCACCAGATCGCCCTCGGTGTATCCTTCCATCGCATAGTCGAAGCTGGCGTAGCCGCGCGAGACCGATTTCAGCCGGTCGTAGAAATCGAACACCACCTCATTCAGCGGCAGCCGATACACCGCCATGGCGCGGTTGCCGACATAGGTCAGATCCACCTGCTCACCGCGGCGATCGTTGCATAGATGCAGAACCGCGCCCAGGTAATCGTCCGGCACCATGATGGTCGCCTTGATCCATGGCTCCTCGATATGATCGATCACCGAGCCGTCCGGCATGTCGGCCGGGTTGTGCAGCTCGATCGTCTCGCCGTTGGTGCGGTGCACGCGATACACCACCGACGGCGCGGTTGCGATCAGGTCCAGATCGAACTCACGCGACAGCCGTTCCTGCACGATCTCCAGGTGCAGCAGCCCCAGGAAGCCGCACCGGAAGCCGAAGCCCAGCGCGGCGGAGGTCTCCATGTCGAAATGGAAGCTGGCATCGTTCAGCCGCAGCTTGGCCAGGCTGTCGCGCAGCTTCTCGAAATCATCGGCATCGGTGGGATAGAGACCGCACCAGACCACCGGCACGGACGGCTTGAACCCCGGCAGCGCTTCGGTCACCGGCGCGCGGTCGTCGGTGATCGTGTCGCCCACGTTGCAATCGGCCACGGTCTTGATCGCGGCGGTGATGAAGCCGATCTCGCCCGGCCCGAGATCGTCGGTCGGGATCATCTTCGGGCTGAACACGCCCACCTGTTCCACCTGATGCGCGGCGCCCGAGGACATCATGCGGATCCGCTGCCCGCGCTTGATCCGCCCGTCCTTCACGCGCAGCAGGATGACCACGCCCAGATACGGATCGTACCAGCTATCCACCAGCAGCGCCTTCAGGCTCGCCGCGGCATCGCCCTTCGGCGCCGGCAGGCGATGCACCAACGCCTCCAGCACGCCCTCGATATTGATCCCGGTCTTGGCGCTGATCTCGATCGCTTCGGAGGCATCGAGCCCGATCACGTCCTCGATCTGCTGGCGCACCCGTTCCGGCTCGGCGGCCGGCAGGTCGATCTTGTTCAGGACCGGCACGATTTCGTGCCCCGCCTCGATCGCCTGATAGACATTCGCCAAGGTTTGCGCCTCCACCCCCTGGCTGGCGTCCACCACCAGCAGGCTGCCCTCGCAGGCGGCGAGCGAACGCGAGACCTCATAGGCAAAATCCACATGGCCCGGCGTGTCCATCAGATTGAGCTCGTACGTCTCCCCGTTCTTGGCGCGATAGGACAGCCGCACGGTCTGCGCCTTGATCGTGATGCCGCGCTCGCGCTCGATATCCATGCTGTCGAGCACTTGATTGGTCATCTCGCGGTCGGTCAGCGCGCCGGTGGCCTGGATCAGCCGGTCGGCCAGGGTGGATTTCCCATGGTCGATATGGGCGATGATGGCGAAGTTGCGGATGCGGGCGAGCGGGGTGTCGGTCATGGAACCTGGGACTGGAGGGGCGGGCGAGACATAGGGCCAATCGCTGCGAATGTCAGCCGCTGGATCGCCCGATCCCCACCACCGGTCCGGAAACCGCCATCCCGGCCGGGTTTTGCGGTGCGGGTTGCCGCACGTGGACGCCATCCCCACATCCCGGTCCTGCGCTTCGGCACACAAGCTGGACGCGCCATCTGACCCGGCGGACCCACCGGTGTCCCGGCTGGTGTGCGTGACGGCACCAGAACCACGGCCACCCCCGATCCGGTATGGAGACGGCGCATGAACACGAAGACCCATTTCAACATCTGGTATGCGATTATCGCTTTTCTCGGCATCCTTGCCGTCCAGAGCCTGTTCCTGGCCCGCAAGGGACCGGAAAACGTCTCCTACACCCGGTTCGTGCAGCTGCTTGCCCAGGGAAAAATCTCGGCCGTCCGCGTGACCGAACATCATCTGCAAGGGACCGCGACGACGCCGCTGCCCAAGGGGCCGCACGCCTATGTGGCCGCCCGCGTCGCCCCGGCCACCGCGGCAATGCTTGGCAAATACAAAGTTCCCATCACCGGGGTGGTCACGAACCACCTGCTGGGCGACATCCTGGGCTGGATCATTCCCGCGATCGCGTTCTTCGCCATCTGGATGTTCGTCATGCGCCGCTTCGGCGGCCAGCAGGGGATCGGCGGGCTGATGCAGATCGGCAAAAGCAAAGCCAAGATTTTTGTCGAGAAAGATACCAACGTGAAATTCTCCGACGTGGCTGGCGTGGACGAAGCCGAGGAGGAGCTGGAAGAAGTGGTCGAGTTCCTGAAGGAACCGAAACTTCATGCGCGCCTGGGCGCGCGGATCCCCAAAGGCATCCTGCTGGTCGGTCCCCCCGGCACCGGCAAGACCCTGTTGGCCCGCGCGGTGGCCGGGGAAGCCAAGGTGCCGTTCTTTTCGATCAGCGGCTCGGAATTCGTCGAGATGTTCGTGGGCGTCGGCGCCGCACGGGTGCGCGATCTGTTCGAGCAGGCCCGCAAGGTCGCCCCCTGCATCATCTTCATCGACGAACTGGATGCGCTGGGTCGCGCCCGCGGCTCGGGTCCGTTCGCCGGCGGCCATGACGAGAAGGAACAGACGCTCAACCAGTTGCTGATGGAGCTGGACGGGTTCGATCCGCAGACCGGGATCGTGCTGATCGGCGCCACCAACCGCCCGGAGGTGCTGGATCCGGCGCTGCTGCGCGCCGGGCGGCTGGACCGTCAGGTGCTGGTCGATCGGCCCGACCGGATCGGACGGATCGCGGTGCTGGGAATTCATCTCAAGCGCGTGACCCTGGGCGCCGATGTGGACCCGGCGCAGATCGCGGCGCTGACGCCCGGATTTTCCGGCGCCGATCTGGCGAATCTGGTCAACGAGGCCGCGTTGCAGGCGACCCGCCGCAACGCCGACGCCGTTGCCATGAGCGATTTCACCCTGGCATTCGAACGCATCGTGGCCGGGCTGGAGAAGAAGAACCGGCTGCTGATCCCCTCGGAACGGCGGGTGGTGGCCTACCACGAGATGGGCCATGCGCTGGTCGCGATGGCGTTGCCGGGCATGGACCCCGTGCATAAGATCTCGATCATCCCGCGCGGCATCAGCGCGCTGGGCTACACGATGCAGCGTCCGACCGATGACCGATTCCTGCTCAATCGTGGCGAGTTGCGGAGCAAAATGGCCGTGCTGCTGGGCGGGCGCGCGGCCGAGGCGCTGACGTTCGACGACATTTCCACCGGAGCCGTCGATGACATCGACAAGGCCACCGAGATTGCCCGGAATATGGTGACGCGGTTCGGGATGTCCGAGCATCTGGGGCAGGTTGCGTATGAAACGCGCCGGCCCGGTCTGCTCGGCACGATGGCCGAACCGCCGCGGCATGACTACAGCGAGGAGACCGCGCGCGAGATCGACCGCGCGGTGCGCGAGCTGATCAGCACCGCGTTCGAGACCGCGATGGCGCTGCTGACCGCGCATCGGGCGGAATTGCACGAAGGCGCGGAGCTGCTGCTGACCAAGGAAACCCTGCTGCGCGACGAACTGCCGCGGCTGCGCGATCCGGTGCAGCCGGCGTTGTCGCTGCCGCCGGGTGTTGCACCGAATGGCGCCGCGGCGGTGCAGCCGCAGGCATGACGGAAGTGACGGGGGTTGGCGGCTCTGCGCAGGCCGGCAGCCCTTGAAGATGCCTAACCTCCGCGCCCGATCTTCCGGATCGCGATCGGGGCGCCGCTGCTGGTAGCGAACCGATCGCGCAGCGGCAAAGAAGCCGGCGTCTACGGGGGCAAATCCCGAGAAAACGCCGCCTCCTTCCCGGATGCGCCACTGCCCTTACGAGGCAACAGCGGCGCGCGAGATTACTCGCCGTGTTGGTGCCCGACCTGGATGCCTTCCCGCACCTGCGTGATCGCCTGCGCGACAAGGCGCCTGGCGGCGGCGGCGTGGCCGGCCTTGTTCTGCGTCACCCGTCGCAAATGGCCCTGCGCCACTTCCAGCGCGTGCAGCGCGCCGAACATGTCGGGCTGGCTGGCCATGGCATAGCCGGCGCCAAGGCCGATTGCCCCAGCGATCGCCGCTGCCGCGATGACACGGGTGGCAGGAAAATCGATCAGCCGCATGAAGTACGTCCCCTTAAAGGCGTGATAGCCGAAGGCAGTATTGCCGAAGCGGGCGAATCGCGCCGAGACGCGATGAACCAGGGCGCGGCGGACGTTGTCAATCCGCTCTGGTTGCAGGGCAGCAGGTTGGTCGCACGCTGCGGCGATGCGCGAACGCGCGTTGGGCCGCAAAGCGCCCCGTCTACGTTGTCCGACCGAAGGGAGATGTCGCTGATTGGCGGGATCGATTCCATCCCACGACCGTTCCGAGGTGGAAAATCAAGGTACCGTCTGCGCCGCCGCCCCGGCGCGCGCCCATTCGGGATGACGCATCGCGTGAATGACCAGCGGAATAGCGCAAAACACCACCGTTCCGACAATCACGACAGCGACATACCCGATCGGAGATCCTACCGGCAGTTGGTCAGGGGGGAAAAACGCCACCAGGAAGCTGAATGCCACACCCACGAATCCGATCCCCGCCGTGAGCCACATCCCCACCAGCCCGCCGGGCACGGTGAACGGGCGGCTCAGTTCCGGCGATCTGTGGCGCAATGTAATGGCCGCCGCGTACATCAACATGTAGGCGATCAGATAGAGCGCAATGGTCATTGCGGAAATCAGGAAGAATACGACCGATACGTCCTTGATGACGAAATACAGCAACGAGATCACAGTCACCACCGCGCCCTGAACCAGCAGAATGTTGGTCGGCATCTCGTGACGGTTGGTTTTCTGCAGCAGCGGCGGCAATTCCCCATCATCGGCGGTTGCAAGCAGACCCTTGCACGGGCTGCCAAGCCAGGCGAATACCCCGCTGATGGCGCCCACGCCCACCAGGAAGGCCATCGCGGGTCCGAGCCATCGGATATGCCAGATATTGGTGAATACCGCATCGAATGTCTCGAAGACGCCCGATTGCAGGGAAATCTTCTGGTAGGGCAGGATCGCCGCGATCGGAATCGATCCAAGAACGAAGATCAGGAGTGAGATGACCGCCCCAAGTCCGATCGCCACCGGGAATTCATGGCTCGGCTTCTTCATCTCGGTGACGTGCACAGCTTGCGCTTCCACGCCGGCAAACAGCAGCACGATCCCCGCCAGGAACGCGATCGTGCCGAAGCCGGTAATCGCCGGCCAGTAGCGCGCATGGCCGGCGGAGGACAGCGCCGGATCCGTCAGGTGTTCCCATCCGATCGGTCGCCCCGAGAACAACCAGTAGCCGAGCAGCACCAGCAATGCGATCCCGGGCAGGACGGACCCAAGGATGAAGGTCCAGTTCGCAATCCTGGCAAACACCTCCACGCCCTGCAACACCACAATGGTCGCCAGCCAATAGACAATGATACAGAATAATCCGACAAAGACCCCGTTGCTGGCCAGTGCCGGAATGCCGATCGTATAGGCCAGCGCTGCCGCCCCGAAGGTCAGGGTGACCGGATACCAGACGACGTTCTGGATCCATTGCAGCCAGATCGCCAGGAACCCCCAGCGCACTCCGAACGCCGCGCCCACCCAGGTGTAAAGCCCGCCCTTCTTGTCAGCGAACGCGCCACCCAACTCGGCGGACACCAGCGACGCGGGAACCAGATAGAAGATCACGGTGAACGCCAGATAGGCGAACATCGTCATCTCCTCCTTCGCGATCAGCGGCAGACCGCGCAAGCTGGTCACCACCGCGGCAGCGGTCATCAGCCCTACCGACGTGGTGCTGAGGTAACGTTTGCGATCCTTGGGCGCTTGCACGGGCCTGTGCTCCTTGCGGTGTTGGGGCTGCTGGCGTCAAACCGGCAGCCGTTCCTTCGGCAGGGCATGGTGGCTGAAGGTGGTCCCTTCCCCTGCGGTCTGCTTGGTTGCCGCGGGATGCTTCTGCAGATGCGCGATGGCGCGCCGCGTGTCCTCCAGAAGCATGTCCGCCATATCGCGGCCGAAACCGTGGCGGACCAGCACGCGCATCACCACCACATCGGTGATGTCGGGCGGCATGGTGTAGGCTGCCACCTGCCAGCCATGCACCCGCAGCCGGTCAGACAGATCGAACAGCGAGAAGCCCGGGTCGGCGCCGTCCCTTATCATCCACGACACCGCCGGAATGCCCTTGCGGCTGTCGCCATCGAAGGCCAGTTCGAACGGTCCGAGCTTGCAGATCTCGCGCCCAAGATATTGTGCGGTATCATAGCCGTTCTGCTGGATCCGCCGGTACCCCTCCTGGCCGAGCCGCAGGAATAGATAATACTGCGCGATGATCTGCCCGCCCGGGCGGGAGAAGTTCAACGCAAACGTCGGCATGTTGCCGCCCAGATAGTTTACGAAGAAGATCAGGTCCTCCGGCAGATCGCTACGCTCCCGCCACACGACCCAGCCCACGCCGAGCGGGGCCAGACCGAATTTGTGGCCCGAGGCGTTGATCGATCGTACCCGGGGAATCCGGAAATCCCACAACAGTCCTGGTTCGACGAATGGGGCCGTGAAGCCGCCCGAGGCTGCATCCACATGCATCGGGATATCGATATTCTTCTCCCGCGCCAGACGATCCAATGCCGCAGCGACTTCCGCCACCGGCTCGTACTGGCAGGTGAAGGTGACGCCGAAGGTCGGCATTACACCGATGGTGTTCTCATCTACGCGCTT
>JAKAZJ010000054.1 GCA_021826565.1 Pseudomonadota bacterium
ACCGGCCGCCGATGATCCGCCGGCACAGGCGCGTTTCCTGGGGATCATGGCCGAGCAGGCGGGGCGGATGACGCGCCTGATCGACGATCTGCTGAGCCTGTCGCGGATCGAGCTGGTGGAACACGAGGCTCCGGGGGACAGCGTGGATCTGGCGGCGCTGCTGGAGCGGGCGGCGGCGGGGTTCGAGGCGCGGCTGGCCGGCGCCCGGCTGGAGGTGACGGTGGCCGAGGGGTTGCCCCCGGTCGCGGGAGATCCCGACCAACTGAGCCAGGTGCTGCAGAATCTGCTGGATAACGCGCTGAAATACGGGGCTTTGCCGGGTGGTGCGGCGGACATCGCGCTGACCGCTGCGCCGGCCGAGGGCGGGGACTGGCCGGCCCGGCCGGGGGTGGAGCTCGCGGTGCGCGATCGCGGCGTGGGGATCCCGCGGGCGCATCTGCCGCGCCTGACGGAGCGGTTCTACCGGGTGGACGCGGGGCGGTCTCGGGCGGCCGGTGGGACCGGGCTAGGGCTGGCGATCGTGAAGCACATCGTCAACCGCCATCGCGGGCAACTACGGATCGAGAGCGCGGAGGGGGACGGGACGGCGGTGCGGGTGTGGCTGCCCGTGGCGGGATAACCGACGGCCACCTCCGCCCGGGGCAGGCTTCGGAACAAACGCTTGTCCCCGTCACGCCCGAGGCCACGCGCCTGCCGTAGCCGCCACACCAACCATGTCGTTGTCGAGCCGCAGACCGAACCCGAAATGCCGCTGCGTCGGCTCCTGCAACCAGGGGCCGCCGGACGCAGGGCGTCTATTCCAAGGGGACGGATAGCTACGATTTGCTGGAGCGGGTCGATCCGGATCGAGGGATCACGGGCTCGGGTCGAGCAGGTCGTTTCGTCTCGAGCCTGAGACGCCGGATGGGTGGCTCAGTCTGTCGCTACGGACTCATCAACAGCGGCAGGAAACTGTCATGGATCAGCCGCGTGGAGGTCCCCGGCGCCAGCCAGTTCAGAATCTCACCGCGTCGGAACGCGCCCATCACCAGCCCATCGGCGTTGGTGGTTCGCGCTTCCTCCAGCAGCACCGCCGCGGTCTTGCGTCCCGCCGCCAGAATGCGCCGGTAGCCGGCCGCCGGTGCGACCGGTCCGATCACGGAACGGGCCAGGTCCAGCGTGGCATCGTCCTGTTCCACCGCAACCACATCCACCACCTCCGCGGTGCGCAGGAACGGCGCGAACGCGGCGATGGCGCGGCGCAGCGGCGGCACGTCTTCCCAGCCGATCATCAGCCGTCGCCCGACGCCCGCAGTCCATTCCGGCGGGATCATCACCGCCGGATGGCCGGCACGCAGCAGCGCCGCGCGCAACGTCTCACGATGCCCCACTGGCTGGGTATGCGGGGAGGCGAGCACCACCAGGCTGACCTTGCCGCGATAATGGCGCATGACCCGCCATTCATCGCCCTGGAACACATCCAGCGGCGCGCTGACTCCCGTTTCCGCGCTCCACTGCGTGACCAGGGCGCGGATCGCCTCGGTCTCGGCTTCCTCGCGATCGGCCAGATGTTCGGCCTCGTATTCCGAAAGTTGTTCCTGCGAGGGCAGGATGATCGAGCCGGGGCCTACCTGGACATGGGCGACCTGGATTTTCTTGCCCAGGACGCGCGCGGCTTCCGTGGCGGCGCTCAGGCAGGGAATGGCACCGGTGGTGGACGCCAGCAGCACCAGGATGACGGGCTGTTCCATGGGCTAAATCCTACCCCGCAGCGGCACGCGGTTCAAGCAGCGCGTCGCCGCGGATGGTATCTCACGGCTTCGCCGCCGCCTGATACGGGGTGCGCACCGTGCCGCTCGCCAGGGGCTTGGGCCACAGGATCACCTCGGTTGCGGGATTGGTGAACTGCTTGTCGCCGTGGCCTTTCACGCCCTGGAACTGGGTCTCCAGCACCCGTGGCGCGGCCCATTCGCCGTTGGGACCGAACTTGATCGGTCCGACGACGGTCTGGAACATGTGGCTGCGCAGATAAGCGGCCAGTTTCGCCTGGTCGAACCCGCCGATCCCGGTGACCGCCTGGCCCAGGACCTGCAAATCGGCATAGGCAAAGGGCGGCAGGTAGAAGCCAAGCTTGTCCACGCCCCCCTCTTTCGCCGCCGCGGCCTGATACTGGCGCAGGAACGCCAGCGCCGCCGGCGTGGCCATCGGGCCGACCGGCAGCCAGAAATCGTAGTTCACGATCCCGTTGAGCAGCGGCCCAAGCTCGGTCTTGATTGCGGTCGCCTGCAACCCCACCATCCCGCCGCCGAACATGCGCGCTTTCAGACCGACCTCGTGCGCCGCGCGGATCATGCCGACGCTGTCGGGCGGATAGGAGCCGACGAACACCAGATCCGGATGATGCGCCGCGATCGCGCGCACCACCGGGGAGTAATCGGCGGTATTCGGCGGATAGGTGCCCTGATAGACCACTTTGAAGCCGTAATGCTGCGCCATTTCGCGCGCGCCGCGCAGCGCATTGCGCGAGAACTCGGCATCCGCGCCGACCAGCGCGACCGTGCGCGGCTTCGGTTTCAGCGTCGCGGCAACAGCGAAGAAGCCTTGCGAAAAGCTCTGCGTCGGATGCATCCCGCCTGCCGGGATAATCGAGAAATAGCGGCGGTAGTGAAAGGAATGATTGACGTCCAGCCCGAACAATCCAAGGATCGTCAGGTGATGCGCGATCGCGACCGGCATCGCCGGCGCCACCACATTGGTCCCATTGCCGCCGATCAGCAGATCGACGTGGTCGATATCCAACAGCTTGGTGACGATCCCCGGGACCAGCGCCGGGTCCGACTGGTCATCGTAATAGACCAGCTTCACCGGGCGCCCCAGCAGCCCACCATGCGCGTTGGTATCGCGCGCCCAGATCCGAATCGCCAGCAGGGCCGCGCGGCCATTGGGCGCGAGCCCGCCGGTCAGCTCGATATCGAACCCGATCGTGATGGGTTTGCCATGCGGCGCCGGGGCCGCATGGGCGCCAAACGGCAAGACGGTGAGCAGGGCGATCAGAAAAATTTTGACGCGGCACGAGAGGGAAGCCATGCGACGATCCTCCGGCAAAGGGCGAAATATCCCCGGCGGCGGTCGGCGCCGCCGCCGGGAAGCAGATCAGTGCTTGGCGCCGTTATACGGTGTCTGCAGCGTTCCCGATTTCAGATGAGGCGGATACAGTACCACCTCGGTCTTCGGGTTGGTGAACTGCGCGGCGTCATGGCCCTTCACGCCCTGGAACTGCGCTTCCAGCACGCGCGGCGCGACCCATTCGCCGTTCGGCCCGAACTTGATCGTGCCGACGACCGTTGCGAAACTGTGGGTCCGCAGATAGGCTGCCAGCTTGGCGTCATCCAGGCTGTGCGTGGCGGTGACCGCGTCGGCCAGCACCTGCATGTCCGAATAGGCGAACGGCGGCAGGTAGTAGCCCAGCGGATCGACGCCTTCCTGCTTCGCCTGCGCCTGATAGATGTGCAGGAACGCCATCGCCGCCGGCGTGGCATAGCCTTTGACCGGAAGCCAAAAATCGTAGTCGGTGATGCCATTCAGCAACGGCCCCAGAGCGGCCTTGATGGGGGTGGATTGCAGGCCGACCATGTCGCCGCCGAACAGGCGGGTTTTCAGCCCCGCTTCCGCCGCCGCGCGCACCATGCCGACCGAATCGGGCGGGTAGGACGCGACCATCACCACATCCGGATGACGCGCCTGGATGGCGTGGATGATCGGCGAGAAATCGGCGGTGTTGGGCGGGTAGGTCTCGTTATAGACCACCTTGAACCCGTCCTGCTTCGCCAGCGCCAGCGCGCCGGTGATCGCGTTCTTCGGGAACTCGGCATCCGCGCCGACCAGCGCGATGGTCTTCGGTTTCGGTTTCATCGCCGCAGCGACCGCGAAGAATGGCACCGAGAGCGACTGCTTCGGATGCAGCCCGCCGGTCGGCACGACCGAGAAATACCGGTCGTAGTGGAACTGGCTGTTCACAGCCAGGCCCAGCAGCCCCATGAACACCTTGTGGTGCGCCATGACGATCGGCATCGCCGGCGCGATGATGTTGGTGGCATAGGCGCTGATCACCAGATCGACGTGATCGATGTCCAGCAGCTTGGTGTAGATGCCCGGGACCAGCGCCGGATTCGATTGATCGTCGTAATGGATCAGCTTGACCGGCCGGCCGAGCAATCCGCCATGGGCATTGGTCTGTTTGGCCCAGATCTGCATCGCCAGCAGCGCCGCCTTGCCGTTCGCGGCAAGACCACCGGTCAGCGACATGGAAAACCCGATGGTGATCGGCTTGCCGGACGGCGCGGCAGCAAGGGCCACGCGCGGTGTCAGGCCGAGCCCCAAAGCGCCCGCAAGCGCCAGGCCCACGCCGACACGGCGCAGCCACTGCGAGAAACGATTCATTCGGTTATCCCCCCTTGGACGATAGGTTGTTGCGCGGACCCTAGCCGGTGTGCCGGCGAACGCCAAGCCCCTGAACCACCCCCCTGAACCACCCCCCCCTGAACCACCCCCCCTGGGCCAAGCCCCGGGATTGACACCGCCCCCGCCGGCCGCGATCAGCCGCGCCATGCTCCGCGCGCTCGTGCTTCTCCTCGTCCTGTTCGCCGGCCCGGCGCTGGCGCGGGCGCGCAGCTTCATCACCTCGGATGGCGTGCGGCTGCACTATACCGAGGAAGGCCCGCACAGCGCCCATACCATCGTGTTTGTTCCCGGATGGCTCATGCCAGGCTGGATCTTCGCCCGTCAGGCCGCCGCGTTCCGCGCGCGTAATCGCGTGATCCTGTTCGATCCACGCGGTCAGGGGGCCTCAGCGGTACCCGACACCGGCTACACCGCCGCCAGGCGCGGCCAGGACATCGCCGAGCTACTCGCGCAGCTGGGCCCGCGCCGCGTGGTGCTGGTCGGCTGGTCGCTCGGCGGGCTGGACGCGCTGGCCTATCTGGACGCGCATGGGGACCAGCATTTGGCCGGGCTGGTGCTGGTGGATAATTCCGTGGGCGAACCGCCGCCACCGGTCTGGCATCCCGACCGGTCCCCGCCTCTGCCCCATGCCGCCGCCGTCGCCGGGTTCGTGCGCGGGATATTCCACACGCCGCAGCCGGCCTGGTTCCTCCGCCGCCTGACCCAGGCCTGCCTGCGCTTGCCGGCAGCACAGGCCACCCGGCTGCGCGACTACGCCGAGAAGCGCGATTTCTGGCGCCGCGCGGCCGAGCATTTCCGTCCGCCGTTGCTCTACCTCACCCGTCCCTGGCTTGCCGCCCAGGCCGCAAATCTGCGCGCCGCGCGCCCGGGGACCGAGACCGCATTGTTCCCCCATGCCGGTCACGCGCTGTTCATCGACGATGCACCGCGTTTCAACCGCCTGCTCGCCCGCTTTCTGCACCAGGTCTGGCGATGACGCCGCGCGCGCGTCTGCTGGCGTTGTTCCTGGTCTCGGCTGGGGCGATCGGGTTCGAGATTGCGCTGACCCGGTTCTTCGCCGTCGCGCTGTGGTCCGAATACGGCTACTGGGTGATTTCGATCGCCATGTCCGGCTTCGCGGTCAGCGGCGTGGTGCTGGCGCTGGCCGGACCGCGGCTGATCCGCCACGGCGCGGCACTGCTGACAGGCTTGCCTGCTGCGCTGGTGGCGGCAGCGGGGATCGGATTTCATTTCGCGATCGTCAACCGGTTCAATCCGCTGGCGTTGCAGAACCTGGTCACCTGGCAGGGCGAGATCTGGCATATCGCCCTGTATTACGCGGCGCTGCTGCCGTTCTTCTTCCTGGCCGGGCTGTTCGTCGGGCTGTGCTTCGTGCTGGCCCCACCGGCGCGCGGCGCGCTGGGGGGCGTGTATGCCGCCGATCTGGCCGGGGCCGGCGCGGGTGCGGCGGGGCTGGTCGCGGCGCTGTTCGTGCTGTCTCCGTTCCGGCTGGTGCCGGCGCTGCTGCCGCTGCTGGCGGCGGCCGGGCTGGTCCGGCGCGGCGGCCGGATGGCGGCGCTGGCGGCGCTGGTTGCGGCCGAAGCGCTGCTGCTGTTCGGCGCGCAGCCGCATGGCAGCGAATACAAGCCGATCTACGCGCCGGCGCACACGCCTGGGGCGCGGGTGCTGGCGCGCATCCTGCGCCCGTCCGGCGCATACGCGCTGCTGGATGATTTCACCGAACGGGTAGATGTCGATCTATCCGACGATGCGGCGATGCTGCATCTGCCCGGGCCGCCTCGCAGTCTGGGGCTGTATCGCGACGGGGTGCGCATCGCCGCGCTGCCGAGCCCGGGCGTGCCCGTGGTTGCGGCCTATGCGCCGGCGACGCTGGGGGCGCTGGCGTATCGGCTGGCGCCGCACCCGCTGGTGCTGCTGCTGGGCGGCGGCGGCGGATTTCGCGTCGCCGCGGCGCGGGCTCTGGGGGCGCGGGCGGTGACGGTGATCGAGCCGGAGCCGGTGCTGCGTCGCGCGCTGCGACTGGGCCTGGGGCCGTCGCCGGCGCCGCCGGATGCGGTGGTGCGCGGCGTCTCGCCGCTGGTGCTGCTGGCGGCCGGCGGTCCCCGCTACGACGTGATCGATCTGGCGGCGGATATGTTGCGCGCGGACCCGGCGGCGCAGGCGGCGTTCTCGGCCGAGGCGCTGGCGGCCGATCTCGGGCATGTCACGCCTCGGGGCGTGGTATCGATCCCGGTGTCGATCCGCGATTTCCCGGTCTATGCGCTGCGGGTCCTGGCGACGGTGCGGCGCGCGCTGCATCTGGCCGGGATCGCGGATCCGGGCGCCGATGTGCTGGTGGCGCGTTCGGCCTGGACGGTGCGCGTGTTCGTCTCGCCCGGCGGGTTCGGGCCTGGGCGGATCGCACGGGCGCGGCGCTTCGCGGATCGGCGGTCATTCGATCTGTCCTGGTATCCGGGCATCGATGTGCGCGCCGCGCGGGCCGGTATCTATAACGATCTGCCACCGGTGTCGTTCGCCGCCGGCACGGTCCGCCGCGGCGGGCCGGACGATGCCATCGCCGACGAGGCAGGCGCCGTGCTGGCCGGCCGCCGCAGCTTGTCCGCGGCGAGTTTCAGCCTGGCGCCGATGACCTTGGACCGCCCGTTCTTCTATGCCGCGCTGCGCCTGTCCGACCTGCCGACCCTGCTGCGCCGGCTGGAAGTGCTGCCGCAGCCCGAGATCGCGGCGCTGATCAACCTGGCGGTACTGGCCCAAGCGGCGGTGCTGGCGCTGTTCGTGCTAGGGGTGCCGCTATTGTCCCCGGGATTGCGGCGCGGCGGCGCGGCGGGATGGGCGGCGGCCTCGGTGTTTTTTCCCGCGCTGGGCCTCGGGTTCCTGTTCCTGGAGATCTATCTGATCGCCATGGCCAGCCTGTGGCTGAACGACAAGGCCAGCGGCTTCGCGCTGGTACTCAGCCTGATGCTGATCGCCTCCGGCGCCGGAGCCTGGCTTTCGGGGCGCGTGGCGCGGCCGGGGCGGGCGGTGGCGCTGGCCGGGGCGGCGGTGGTGGTCTGGGCGGCGGCGATACGGGTTGGGCTGTGGCCGCTGATCATCGCCAGCCTGGCCTGGCCGGAGCCGGCGCGTGTGGCGCTGCTGGCCGCGGTGATCCTGCCGGTGGGCGTGGCGCTGGGATTCCCGTTTCCGCTGGGGCTGGCGCGGGTGGGCGCGCGGGCGCCGCGCCTGTTGCCCTGGGCATGGGGGTTGAACGGGGCGTTCTCGGTCCTGGCGACGCCGCTGGCGCAGTTGCTGGCGCGCGCGGCCGGATATGGCTGGGTTCTGGCGGCGGCGGGAATCCTGTATGTCGTGGCCGTTGTCAGTTTTCCCCGATCCCGGAGCGTTCCCGCGTGGACCCGATTGCGCATTTCCCGACCCGGCGCGGCCTGATCGCCGCTGCCGCCGCCATTCCGTTCCTGCCGCGCACGGCCGCCGCGGCGCCCGCCTGGTCGCTGGCCGCGTATGAAACCGCGATGGCGGATTCCGGCCGGCCGGCACATATTTCGCAGGCCGAGTTCGCCGCGATTCAGAAGCGCAAACCGGCGGCGATGGCGCTGATCGCGTCCTATCTGAAATCGCGTCTGGGTTCCGCGGACCCGGCGGTGCTGGCGGCGTTCCAGGCGGTGCCGCGGGAGTATTTTCATTACGTCTATTCCGCGCGCGAACCGGTGCCGGGGGAGGCGTATGAGGCCAACCCCAAGCCCTGGGCGATCGGCTACGGCTCGGCGCTATCGGACTATCTGGGCCAGGCGTACATGACCCAGCTGCTGGGGCCGAAGCCGGGGATGGTCAGCCTGGAAATCGGCACCGGGTCCGGATTCCAAAGCGCGCTGCTGTCGCGCATCGTCGCCGACGCCTACACGATCGAGATCATTGCGCCACTGGGCAACGCGGTGTCGCATATCTTCAAACCGTTGGGGTACAACAACGTCCACACCAAGGTGGGGGACGGGTATTACGGCTGGCCGGAGGTAGCGGGCGGGTTCGATCTGATCATCGTCACCTGC
>JAKAZJ010000055.1 GCA_021826565.1 Pseudomonadota bacterium
CCGATCCGCCGCTGCTCGCCGTCGGCCCGCCTGGTGCCGGCAAGACGCTGGCCGTCGCGCGCCTTGCCACCCGCCTGGTGCTGGCCGGTGCCACGCCCCGCGTCATCACCGCGGACGGCCAGCGCGCCGGTGCGATCGAGCAACTGGCTGCCTTCACCCGTCTGCTGAACCTGGATCTGCTGGCCGCCGCGACGCCCGAGGCGTTCGCCCGCGCCCTGACCCGCGCCCGCGCCGCGGGGGGACCGGTGCTGATCGACACGCCCGGGCTCGATCCCGGCGCCGATCCCGCGCTGCTGGCTTCCTTCGCGGCTGCTGGCACCCTGGCGCTGGTGCTCCCCGCGGGGCTGGACGCCGAGGAATCGGCCGAGCTCGCCGTTGCCTTCGCCGCCGCCGGAGCGAGCTTTCTGGTGGCCACGCGTCTCGATCTGGCCCGCCGCCTGGGAGGGATCCTTGCCGCGGCCGGGTCCGGGCTGGCGCTGGCCGAGGCGGGGGTGGGGCCGGGGGCCGCCGATGGCCTGACCAAGATGACCCCGAGCCTACTTGCCGCGCGGTTGGAAGCGAGTATCCCGGCCGCGACCCCGCAGTTGAGCCGCCCGGTCTGGCCACGGCTGCGTTCCGACTGGCCACCGCCCGCGCAACGTCCCCCTGCATCCGGCGCTCCTTCAACGGCTACCCCCTTATCGGGAAGACACGCATGAGCCTGCCCCAAGCTGCCCCGGCCGAGACCGCTCCGCGTCCGGCCGGGCGGCTGATCGCGATCGCCTCGGGCAAAGGGGGCGTCGGCAAGACCTGGTTCGCGATTACGCTCGCCCATGTGCTGGCGCGCGCCGGGCAGCGGGTCCTGCTGTTCGACGGCGATCTCGGGCTGGCGAACGTGGACATCCAGCTGGGTTTGGCACCGGTGCGCGATCTGGGCGCGCTGCTGGCCGGTCGGACCGGCCTCGCCGAGACGGTGTTGCGCTACGCCGTCGGCGGGTTTGACATTCTGCCCGGATGCGCCGGGTCCGGCGCGCTGGCGGGGCTGGACGCGGCGCAACTCGACCCGGTGGTGGCGCTGCTACGCGACGCTGCGATGTATCGGCATGTGCTGCTGGACCTTGGCGCGGGGCTGGAGGCCGGGGTACGCAGCCTGGCGGCGGCGGCGGACACGCTGCTGGTGCTTGCCACCGACGAACCCACCAGCCTGACCGATGCGTACGCGGTGCTGAAGCTGCACAGCATCGACCGGCCCCGCGGCGATGCGCGCATCGTCGTGAACCTGGCCGCCAACCCGGCCGCGGGGCAGCGCACTTATGCCACGTTGCGTAAGGCGGCGCAGGCGTTTCTCCGGCGCGACCCGCCGCTGGCGGGCGTGATCCGCCGTGACGAGCGGGTGCGCGACGCGATCCGCCGCCAGACCCCGCTGCTGGCCCGCTACCCGAACTGCGCGGCGGGAGCGGATGTGGAGCGGATCGCGGCGACGCTGGGATTGTAGCGGGGGGCGAACGCGGACGCGGTGCGCGGCCAGCCCGCTTGCCCGCGCCCCGCCCGCATGCGACCCCTTCGTCTAACCGCATCGAAGGATCCGCCATGACCCAGCTCCGCAATCCGGCCCGCGAGGCGCTCGCCGCCGGACGACTCTCGCTCGGCTTCACCGTCCGCCTGGTTCGCAGCGTGGAGGTTGCCCCCGCCATGGCCGCCGCGGGCTACGACTGGCTGTTCCTGGATTGCGAGCACGGCACGCTCGACCTCGATGCCGCGGCGCAGATCGCGGTGGCCGCGCTGTCGGCCGGTATTGCGCCGATCGTGCGCGTGCCGAACGGAGAATACGCGATGGCGACGCGGATGCTGGACAACGGCGCGATGGGGATCGTGGTGCCCCATGTCGATACCGCGGAAGAAGCCCGTGAGGTGGTTGAGAAACTGAAATACCCTCCCGTCGGCCATCGCTCCATGGGTGGCACCGGCCCACATTACGGCCTGCGATCGCTGTCCGTCGGCGACGCCGCGGTGGCGTTGAACGCGGCCAATCTGACGGTGGTGATGTTGGAAACCCCGCGTGCGATCGAGAACGCCGACGCGATCGCCGCGGTTCCCGGCGTGGATGTGCTGCTGATCGGTTCGAATGATCTGTGCGCGGAGATGGGAATTCCCGGCCAGTTCACCCATCCGCGGCTGGAGGATGCATACCGCAAGACCGTCGCTGCCTGCCGCGCCCACGGCAAATACCCGGGGATGGGCGGGATCTACACGGAATCCATCATGGCGACCTATATCGCGCTCGGCGCCCGCTTCATCCTGTCGGGCCAGGACGGGTCCTTCATGATGGCCGGCGCCACGTCGCGGGCGGGCGCGTTGCGGGCCATGCCGGTCGGCTAACGTGCTGTCACGGAAATGTCATCGAACTGCAATACGCACGTCGCCGCCGGGGGCTAGACCCCGCAGCACATAAGGGGACCGGATGACGGTGGACAGCGGCATCGTACAAGCGGGTAGCGTGGCGGTCACTTCCGCGACCGCGGTGCCGCCGCGCATTTCCATCCGCAACCTGGATTTCTTCTACGGCGCCACCCAGGCGCTGCGGGGGATCTCATTCGATTTGCCCGACCGGCGGGTCACCGGCATGATCGGTCCGTCCGGCTGCGGCAAATCCACCCTGCTGCGGGTGCTGAACCGGATGTATGATCTCTACCCCGGCCAGCGCGCCACCGGGGAGGTCCTGATGGATGGCCAGAACCTGATCGGCCCCGAGATCGACGCCATCGCGCTGCGCGCCCGTGTCGGCATGGTGTTCCAGAAGCCTACGCCGTTCCCGATGTCGATCCACGACAATATCGCCTTCGGCGTGCGCCTGCATGAAAAACTGTCGAAATCGCGCATGGAAGAGCGCGTCGAACAGGCGCTGACCCGGGCCGCGTTATGGGAGGAAGTGAAAGACCGCCTCGGCGCGTCGGCGCTGGGCCTGTCGGGCGGGCAGCAGCAGCGCCTGGTGATCGCGCGCACCATCGCGATCCGCCCCGAGGTGATCCTGTTCGACGAACCGACCAGCGCGCTTGACCCGATCAGCACCATGAAGATCGAGGAGCTGATCGACGAGCTGAAAGGCGAGTTCACCATCGCCCTGGTCACCCATAACATGCAGCAAGCCGCGCGCATCGCCGACCAGGTGGCGTTCTTCTATCTGGGCGAACTGGTGGAGTTCGCCTCGGCCGCGCAAATGTTCACCGCGCCACGCGAGAAGCGCACCCAGGACTACATCACCGGCCGCTTCGGCTGAGCAGAAGGACGGGCACGATGGCATCCGAACCGCAGCATGTGATCCGCAGCTTCGATCAGGAGCTGGACCGGCTGCGCGATCTGCTGAGCGAAATGGGCGGCGCGGTGGAAGCCGAGGTCGCGGGCGCGGCGCGGGCGATCCTGGAACACGACACCGCGACCGCGGCGCGGGTGGTGGAGGACGACAAGCGCGTCGATGCGCTGGAACGCGAGATCGAGGCGTTCGTGATCCGCACTCTGGCGCTGCGCCAGCCGGTGGCGGGCGATCTGCGCCGTGTCGTGGCGGCGCTGAAGATCACCGGCGATCTGGAACGGATCGGTGACTATGCCGCCAACGTGGCAAAACGCGCGATCGTGCTGGCGCAGCTGCCGGCCAGTTTCAGCCTGGCCGGTCTGGGACACATGGCCCGGCTGGTGCAGGAAAATCTGAAATCCATCATTGACGCGGTGGCCGAGGCCGATACCGAAAAGGCGGTGCGCGTCTGGCGTTCGGACCTTGCGATCGATGACATCTATAACGGCCTGTTCCGCGAACTGATCACCTACATGATGGAAGATCCCCGCAACATCACCCCCTGCACGCATCTGCTGTTCATTGCCAAGAACCTGGAACGGATCGGCGATCACGCGACCAATATCGCCGAGACGCTGTACTACGCCGTCACCGGCGAGACGCTGACCGATGCCCGCCCCAAGGGCGACACCTCGGCTTATGCCGTGGTGCGTCCGCGCGAATAGGAACCGAACATGTCCGAATCCGGCGCGGCGCGCCCGCTGGTGCTGGTGGTGGAAGACGAAGCCGCCATGGCCACCATGCTGCGCTATAATCTGGAGAAGCAGGGATTTCGCGTGGATGAAGCCACGGACGGGGAGGAGGCTTTGACCCGGATCAGCGAAACCCCCCCCGATATCGTGCTGCTCGACTGGATGCTGCCGGTGATGTCGGGGCTGGAAGTCTGCCGCCAGATCCGCCGCCGTCCTGCCACCCGTGACCTGCCGGTGATCATGGTCACGGCTCGGACCGAGGACCAGGACGCGGTGCGCGGTCTGAACACCGGCGCGGATGACTACATCACCAAGCCGTTTTCCACCGAGGCGCTGATCGCGCGGATGCGCGCTCTGTTGCGTCGCGCCGGCAGTGTACCGGCGAAATCGACGCTGACGTTCCACGATATCACGATGGATCTGGCCGCGCATCGCGTGATGCGCAACGGCCGTGCGCTGCATCTGGGGCCGACCGAGTTCCGGCTGCTGGAATATTTCCTGGCCCATCCGCGCCGCGTGTTCGCGCGCGAGGAATTGCTGGATGCCGTGTGGGGCAAGGATATCCATGTCGAACCCCGCACGGTGGATGTGCATATCCGCCGACTGCGTAAGGCGATCAACGGGACCGACGAGCTCGACGTGATCCGCACCGTGCGCGCGGCCGGCTATGCGATCGATACCGAGCCGGAGTAGAAATCCACTCCCGCCGCCTGCCCATCCCATGCTCGCCGCGCGCCCGCCGTCATGGCCGGGTGGGGCGGCGAGCGCGACCGGTGCGCCGCGCGCGTGACGCCGACCGCCGCGGTTGCTACACCCCGCATCCCACACTCCACATTCCAACTTAGGGACCACCCAGATGCGCCCCTCCGGCCGCGCCGCCGACGCCATTCGCGCGCTCACCCTCACGCCTGGCTTTGCCCGCCACGCCGAAGGATCGTGCCTGATCCGCATGGGCGAGACCGAGGTCTTGTGCGCTGCTAGCGTGGAAGGCCGGGTCCCGGGCTTCCTGCGCGGCTCCGGCCAGGGCTGGGTTACCGCCGAATACGGCATGTTGCCGCGCGCCACCCATACCCGCGGCGACCGCGAGGCCGCGCGCGGCAAGCAATCCGGCCGCACCCAGGAAATCCAGCGCCTGATCGGCCGCAGCTTGCGCGCCGTGATCGACCGCAAGGCGCTGGGCGAGATGACCATCACGCTCGATTGCGACGTGCTCAACGCCGATGGCGGCACGCGCTGCGCAGCGATCACCGGCGCCTATGTGGCGCTGGCCTTGGCGTTGCGGCATCTGCGCAAGATGAACGTGCTGGCGAAGGACCCGCTGCTGGGGCAGGTGGCCGCGATCTCCTGCGGGATCGTGGGCGGGGCCGCTGTCTGCGATCTCGACTACGCCGAGGACTCGGGCGCCGGCGCGGATGCCAATTTCGTGCTGACCGATACCGGCGGCATGATCGAGATTCAGGCTACCGCCGAGCAGGCCCCGTTCTCGGAAACCGAGTTTCTGTCGCTGCTTAACCTCGCCCGCGACGGCACCGCCGCCCTGTTCGCCGCCCAGCGTGCGGTGCTGGACGCCGCATGATCCGCCGCCTGACGCGCGGGACGCGCGTGGTCCTGGCCAGCCACAACCAGGGCAAGCTCATCGAGATCGCCGCGCTTCTGGCCCCGTTCGGGATCGACATGACCTCCGCCGGCGCCCTGGGGCTGGCGGAGCCGGACGAGACCGCGTCCGATTTCGCCGGCAACGCGCGGATCAAGGCGCTGGCGGCGGCACGCGCGTCCGCGATGGTCGCACTGGCCGACGATTCCGGCTTCTCCGCCGCCGCGCTGCATGGCGCCCCCGGCGTCGTGTCCGCGCGCTGGGCCGGACCGGGCAAGGATTTCGCCCCGGCGCTGGCCCGCGTGCAGCGCGAGGTCGGGGATGGCCCCGACCGCCGCGCCTGGTTCACCGCCGCGCTCTGCCTCGCCTGGCCGGACGGCGCGACCGCCACGTTCCAGGGCCGCGTGGACGGGCAACTGGCCTGGCCGCCCCGCGGCCGACACGGTTTCGGCTACGACCCGATCTTCGTGCCCGAAGGCGGGCAAGAAACCTTCGCCGAGATGGGCGTGGACGCCAAGGAAGCGATCAGCCACCGCGCCCGCGCCTTCGCCGCGTTGCGCGCTGCCTGCCTGCCCTGACTCAGGCGGCGTGCAGCAAGTCCAGCGCGGCCTCGAACACCTCCATGTTCTTGCCGAACGAGATCGCCGCCGCCTGCGCCGCCGCCACCAGATGCAGGTCGCGCCAGGGCGCGCGGGTGGCGTGGAACTCCTCGAAGGCGGCCTGGTGGTGCTTGAAGGCGTGCATTTCCGTGAAGCTGTCGTGGCAGACGATCTCGCCCAGACGGGCGAACAAAGCTGCCGGATCGTAGCCGCAGGCCACATAGTGTCGGGCCAGCGCGATTGTTTCCTTCACCTCCGGCACCGCGCGCATGGTGCCCAGATTGGTGACTTTCGACCAATCGGTCGGGGGCTGCTCGTGGATGCTGCGCGCGATTGCTTCCAGCAGCGCGGGCTGGTCGCGCGCCGGCAGGCCGGCGAGGTCGGACGCGCCCGGCGGGTCCATGCGGTACTGGGTCGATTTCACCTCCGGCCCGGTATGCCACATCAGCAGGATGCCCAGCTTGTTGCGTGGCGTGATTCCGTCCAGTCGCAGCAGATACCGGCGCAGATTGGCGCTGGTGTGCAGATGCACGTCCATCGGATTTCCGGTCAACGAGCGCAGGAATAGCCCGGCTGCGCCGATTGACAACGCCTCCCCGGCGCCTTCCAGGGATAACCCGCCTCCCAGCGCTTCGGCGAGCAGGGCAGGGACCTCGGCATAGGCATCGCAACGGCCGATGGCCTCACCGATCGCGCCGATGGTGGCGGTTTCATCGTCGCCGCTGCGCTGACGCAGCACGCGTCCGAGCAAACCGTGGCGCTCGATCAGGGCATCGATCTCCGGCACGGCGCGCTGGGTGGGGAAGCGCGCCACGTAGCGTACCGCCGGGCGCATCAGGAACGGGCGGTACTCGGTGCCGAATTGTTCCAGGGCGCGCCAGGTGAAAGCCGGGAAGATGAAATAGTGGTCGTCCAGGGCGTTCTTCGGGATCGCCACGCTCAGCAGTAGGTCAAATGCCTCGATCGGTGGGATATTGGCCCATAACCACTGGAACAGATGATCCGCCTTGTTGCTCTCGCCGCGGCTGGCGGCTTTCAGAAAGGCGGCCTTGGTCGCCTCGGCGCCGCCGGCGTCCAGCGGCGTGAATTCCAGCATCGCATACGGCCCGGTCACGGGATCGTGAATATGCTTGTTGGACAGCGCGACATGTTGAAGGATCGGCAGGAAGCGCTGCTCCCCGGTCAGGCGGCGGGACAGATGCAGGATAGCGTGCAGCCCGGCCAGCGGGTGCAGCGGGCCGCCATGATGCCCGGGCGGCAGATCCGACGACCGCGCCACCGCCAGGGCCGAGGCGGTCAGCATCGTCTCGACCGGCACCCCGGCTCGCAGCCGCGCGAGGGTGCTGTCGAGGATTTGATCGCGCGGGGTTTCCTCGACGAAGCGGACCAGCGGTTCGATCGACTCTGAGAAGCGGACCGGCGTGGGCATGGCGGTTTCCTCCGGGTTTTGCCGAAGCGTCGCGCCCGCCGCCGGTCCTGTCAATGCCGGAAGTAACTTCTTCTCCCGTAACGAAATCGGAACCCGAGTCAGGCAGCGGTGCTAGGCCGCGCTTTCACCCGGTCGAACCAGGCGGCGATATGCGTGTTCGCCGGGTTCAGCTTCTGACCCACGCCGGCGCCGAAATCCAGGAAGCAGAACAGCAATATATCGGCCAGGGTGAAGCGCGCGCCGCAGATATACTCCTTCCCGCCCAGCATCGCGTCCAGCTTTGTCAGCCATCCCTGCGCGATCTGCTTCAGATCGTCGGCGGCCTGTGGGATCACGTGGATGCGGTTCTGGAACAGCTTCAACCCCTCTGCGAAGCGGAACCCCGCGGCCAGGGGTTCGACGATGTTGAGGTCCAGCCGCCGCACCCACATGCGCGTCTCGGCGCGGGATTTCGCGTCCGTGCCGATCAACGAGGCACCTGGCGAGACCTCGTCAAGATACTCGCAGATCGGGATGATCTCGGTAATTCGCCCGCCATCGTCAAGCTCCAGCATCGGCATCTGCCCGAACGGGTTCTTCGCAAGATAGGGTTCGCGCCGGTTCTCTCCGCCGCGCAGATCGACCTCCTCCAGCGGCAGCGAGATGCCGCGCTCGGCCATGAACATCCGCACCACGCGCGGGTTGGGTCCGATCGAATTGTACAGTTTCATCGGTGAGTCTCCTCGG